>NZ_JAQRFO010000028.1:0-64049 GCF_028598775.1 Xenorhabdus aichiensis | reverse complement strand
TGGATATATTTTTGATCTTAATTTTATAAAAATAAAGGTAGGATCATTTATATAATAAATTAAAAAGGCACGCTTCCGGTTGGAATTGCGTGCCTCAGTAATTAAGACGATTTCGTTATTATCATTATTTAATTAGTCGTCAAAACGTTTTGCTTTATAAGTTGGATGTTTCAGGTTCTCAACAGAGAAAATATCATCCAATTGTGCTTCTGTCAGCAAACCGCGTTCCAATACGACTTCACGAACACTTTTGCCTGTTTCTGCACAGATCTTGCCTACGATGTCGCCATTGTGGTGGCCGATGAATGGGTTCAGGTAAGTAACGATACCAATAGAGTTAAATACAAAGCTTTCGCAAACTTCTTTATTGGCAGTAATACCGTTAACACATTTTTCAACCAGATTACGGCATGCATTGCTCAGGATGGAAATGGATTCAAACATCGCTTGCCCAATTGCTGGCTCCATCACGTTAAGCTGCAATTGACCTGCTTCTGATGCCATGGTGACACAGATATCGTTACCGATAACTTTGAAGCAGACTTGGTTGACGACTTCTGGCACCACTGGGTTGACTTTGGCTGGCATAATGGAAGAACCAGCCTGCAATTCTGGCAGGTTGATCTCATTCAGCCCAGTGCGAGGGCCGGAAGAAAGCAAACGCAGGTCGTTACAGATTTTGGACATCTTGACCGCCAGACGTTTCAATGCGCTGTGAACCATCACGTAAGCACCGCAGTCAGACGTTGCTTCGATGAGATCCTCTGCTGGCAGGCAAGGTAACCCTGTGACTTCAGCCAATTTTTCAACCACCAGCGTCTGGTAGCCTGGCGCGGTATTCAGGCCAGTACCGATAGCGGTAGCCCCGAGGTTCACTTCCAGCAGCAATTCTGCTGTGCGGGTGATGTTTTTGATTTCTTCTTTCAATAACACGGAGAAGGCGCGGAACTCTTGGCCCAGTGTCATCGGAACCGCATCCTGCAATTGAGTACGGCCCATTTTCAGGATGTCAGCAAATTCAACGGCTTTTTTATCGAAACCGACTTGCAATAACTCGATGGAGGTAATCAATTTCATGATTGAATTATAGACAGCAATACGGAAACCAGTAGGATAAGCGTCATTGGTTGACTGGCTTCTGTTCAGGTGATCGTTCGGATTCAGGTACTCATATTCACCTTTTGGGTGCCCCATCAATTCAAGGCCGATATTTGCCAGTACCTCATTGGTATTCATGTTCAGTGAGGTGCCTGCACCGCCCTGAAATACATCAACAGGGAATTGATCCAGGCATTTGCCTGTGTTGAGGACTTCATCACACGCTTTGACAATAATGTCCGCAATTTTTCCAGGGATAGTATGGAGTTCTTTGTTTGCCAGTGCCGCGGCTTTTTTTACCAACACCATGCCACGGATGAATTCAGGCACATCATTGATAGTACGGTCACTGATATAAAAGTTTTCAATCGCACGCAGAGTGTGAATACCGTAATAGGCTTCAGCAGGGACTTCTCGTTTACCTAACAGGTCTTCTTCGATACGAATGTTGTTTGACATGAGAACCTTCTTTAATTTGGATACGTTTTTTTACTGTTCTATATACGTTTTTGTTGAGAATAATGTCGCCGTCAGCAACTGCCGTGATATTAATCACTTATCACTGGATTGCTGGCGCGATCATATGTGGATTTACCAGAAATGCCTTGTACCTGGATCACTTTATAGTGCGAATTTTATTAATGAAATAACATATGTGTGATTGAAGTCACGATTACGGAGATGTAAAGTCAAAGGTCTCAAGTATTGAAAAGCGTTATTATCATCCCCACGCTATGATTTACAAATTTTGTAATCCATAACTGTGTCAATAAACGGTGAACATGCAAATTTAAGGGTTGTTTACTGGCCATGTAGCTCTTTGCTAACAATATTCAAGGGGAATATTTTCATCCCAATGATTTTATCACTCATTAATGAAAGGAGAACCACGTGCGTTGGCTCCCATTTGTCCTGATATGTTTGCTGGTTTACATCGAATCAGTCTTGTTTGTTCGCATTGCCTCTGAAGTCGGAGTCTTACTGACTCTGCTGCTAGTCATTTTTACTTCTTGTGTTGGTGTTTCCCTCGTGCGTAATCAGGGCATCAAGAATTTTATGTCGATGCAGCAAAAAATGGCTGCTGGCGAAAGCCCTGCGAAAGAGGCTATCAAAAGTGTTTCTCTGGTGATTGCGGGCGTTCTGCTAATATTGCCCGGATTTTTTACTGACTTTCTCGGATTGCTGTTGTTACTGCCACCCGCGCAGAAGCTGCTGACAGCAAAATTGCTGCCCCATATCACCTTTTATCGTCCGAATAATAATGGGCGAGATGGTCAGGGCGGCCATCATGGGCAGACTTTTGATGGGGAGTATGAGCGCAGGCAAGATGATGCTTCCTATACACTGGATGGTCAGAAACGTCACGATGAACATGGCAACGAGCACGACAAAAAGTAATTGTTGCTTGCTTTGGCTGAGATTTCAGTGGGTAAGAAGAAAGTGAAATATTTTTTACTGTCCGCCCCTTGAAGTACTGCCTGCAAGCCCCAACTTGTAGCTTCATGGTACTGGTTTTATTAGGCTCTAGTATCAATCCTCTTACCTGATATGGACTTTATTTATAGGAGATCTATCAATGAACATTCGTCCATTACATGACCGCGTTATCGTCAAGCGTAAAGAAGTTGAATCAAAATCTGCTGGCGGGATCGTTCTGACTGGCTCTGCGGCGGGCAAATCTACCCGTGGAGAAATTTTGGCAGTCGGCAATGGTCGTATCCTTGAAAACGGGGAAATGAAAGCGCTGGATGTAAAAGTGGGTGATATCGTTATTTTTAACGAAGGTTACGGTGTTAAGGCAGAAAAGATCGACAATGAAGAAGTGTTGATCATGTCTGAAAGCGACATTCTGGCAATTGTTGAAGCGTAATTGAACATTTTGCGCTTAGATCTTCTTAATTGAACGAATTTAAAGGAAAGACACAATGGCAGCTAAAGACGTAAAATTTGGTAATGATGCTCGCGGCAAAATGCTGCGCGGTGTGAATGTACTGGCTGACGCAGTTAAAGTGACTCTGGGTCCTAAAGGCCGTAACGTTGTTTTAGATAAATCTTTTGGTTCGCCTGTAATCACTAAAGACGGCGTATCTGTAGCGCGTGAAATCGAATTAGAAGATAAATTCGAGAACATGGGTGCGCAGATGGTTAAAGAAGTTGCCTCTAAAGCCAACGATGCGGCAGGCGACGGTACTACCACTGCAACTGTACTGGCACAGTCTATCGTCACTGAAGGTCTGAAAGCCGTTGCTGCTGGCATGAACCCGATGGATCTGAAACGCGGTATCGATAAAGCAGTTATTGCGGCTGTTGAAGAACTGAAAAAACTGTCCGTACCTTGCTCTGATTCCACTGCCATTGCGCAGGTTGGTACAATTTCTGCCAACTCCGACGAAACCGTAGGTAAATTGATCGCTGAAGCGATGGATAAAGTCGGTAAAGAAGGTGTAATCACCGTTGAAGAAGGTACTGGTCTGGAAGATGAACTGGATGTTGTTGAAGGTATGCAGTTCGATCGCGGCTACCTGTCTCCTTATTTCATCAATAAACCAGAAGCAGGTTCCATCGAGCTGGAAAACCCATACATCCTGCTGGTTGACAAGAAAATTTCTAACATCCGTGAACTGCTGCCAGTTCTGGAAGGTGTAGCCAAGGCAAGTAAGCCGCTGGTTATCATCGCTGAAGACGTTGAAGGCGAAGCGCTGGCAACGCTGGTTGTCAACAACATGCGTGGTATCGTGAAAGTGGCTGCGGTTAAAGCGCCTGGTTTTGGTGATCGTCGTAAAGCCATGTTGCAGGATATCGCGACGCTGACCAACGGTACTGTGATTTCTGAAGAGATCGGTCTGGAGCTGGAAAAAGCGACTCTGGAAGATCTGGGTCAGGCAAAACGCATTGTTATCAACAAAGACACCACAATTATCATTGATGGCGTAGGCGAAGCAGTCGCAATTGCTGCACGCGTTACTCAAATCCGTCAGCAAATCGAAGAATCAACTTCTGACTATGACCGTGAAAAACTGCAGGAGCGCGTAGCGAAACTGGCAGGCGGTGTGGCAGTGATCAAAGTCGGTGCTGCAACTGAAGTTGAAATGAAAGAAAAACGCGCTCGCGTTGACGATGCTCTGCATGCGACCCGCGCAGCAGTAGAAGAAGGTGTTGTTGCTGGTGGTGGTGTTGCACTGGTTCGCGCTGCTGCTGCTATCTCTGCTCTGACTGGTGACAACGAAGATCAAAACGTGGGTATCCGCGTTGCTCTGCGTGCAATGGAAGCGCCAATGCGTCAGATCGTAGAAAACGCAGGTGAAGAGCCATCTGTAGTTGTGAACAACGTGAAAGCAAGCCAAGGTAACCACGGTTATAACGCTGCAACTGAAGAGTACGGCGATATGATTGAGATGGGTATTCTGGACCCAACTAAAGTCACTCGCTCTGCGCTGCAATTCGCAGGTTCTATCGCTGGTCTGATGATCACGACTGAAGCGATGATTACCGATCTGCCTAGAGACGACAAAGCTGACTTAGGTGGAGCTGGTGGCATGGGCGGTATGGGTGGAATGGGCGGCATGATGTAGTGCTGTTGATCCTGATGATGGAATTGCCCATCCAATAGGATAAAAACTTTGAAGGCGAGCAGAAAAATCTGCTCGCCTTTTTACTTTTTGGTCTTAATGGAATACAAAAGAGTCTATTTATCATCACGGCAGAATTTCCAACAATAATGGGGAAAGACATGCGAATTAAGATTTTGCTCGGAGCGTCAATCTTGCTGCTGGCTGGGTGTACAACGAACAATCAGTTAACTGCCGCAGGTTCCAATGTACGTTTTGTGGATACTCAGCCGGGCAGTGAATGCCAGCGATTGGGCGAAGTGATCGGTATGCAAAGCAATTGGCTCAATGGTATTGGCAATGAAAGCAGTTCAATGCGCAGTGCGGCCAATGACTTGCGTAATAAAGCAGCAGATTTGGGTGGAAACGTCATTTATGGCGCAAATAGTCCACTTAGCCGGACAGAAAACCTGTTGGGCAGTTTTATGCCACTCGATAGCAAAATGGTAGGTCAGGTTTATAAGTGTCCATAAGTATCGACAAAAGACAGAGGCTTAACCCTGTATTGTAAATCCTTATTGCGTGAAGAGAGATAATTTACAGTGTTTAATAAGCCGTCGGTTAGGGCAGCAGCCAGAAAAACGTGACAGAGCATGGTTAGCTCTGTGTACGTTTTAGTTTCTGGCGTTGTCCGTTCTCGAACGTGTCTAATGGCGACGCTTGCCCGCCTTATCAATTGATCAATTGTTTTGCTTCAATCCCAAATCCAGAGGGGTTTTGCTCGGCTCACCGCCAATTTCTCTTGTCAGGCACGGAACTAAATAACCGGATACTTTAGTCAATAATTCCCGCATGATAGCTTTTGCTTCTTCATCGCCCACCAGAAAATGTGCGGCACCTTGCACCTTATCCAATATATGGATGTAGTAAGGCAAGATACCTGCATCAAATAATGTATTACTTAAATCTGCCAGAGTATCTGCGCTGTCATTTACATTACGCAGCATCACACTTTGGTTCAGTAGCGTTACGCCAGCCTGTTTTAACCACATCATTTTGTCGCGAAACGTATTATCAATTTCATTTGCATGGTTAATATGAGTTACCATAATTATCTGCAAGTGTGATTGTGTGAAACGATTACACAATGAAAGTGTGATCCTATCAGGGATCACCACGGGCAAACGGGTATGAATGCGAAGCCGCTTGATGTGTGAAATGGATTCAAGGCGAGTCATTAGCCAATCCAGTTCGTGATCTTTCGCCATGAGAGGATCACCGCCGGAGAAGATGATCTCATCAAGCTCAGGGTGCTGTTCGATGTAATCCAGTGCGAGTTGCCAGTTGTTTTTGTTGCCTTTGTTATCCTCATAGGGGAAATGGCGCCGGAAACAGTAACGGCAATTCACCGCGCATCCCCCTTTGACCAGCAGCAGGGCACGGTTGCGGTATTTGTGCAGTAACCCGGGAACCGCACTGCGTTGTTCATCTAGCGGATCGGTTGAAAAACTAGGGTGAGTTTCAAATTCTTCCCGTGCGGTCAGAACTTGCAATAACAATGGATCATGAGGATCGCCTTTTTTCATCCGTGCTGCAAACGCTCTTGGCACACGCAGGGGAAACAAACGCTTCGCTTCATTGCCTTCTTTCAGCATGGCGTGCGTATTTAAGGATAATAATTGCAGTAGCTCATTAGGATCAGTAATGACATCTGCAAGTTGTTTTAGCCAGACTTCTCTGACAGGGGGAATATGGGTTATAATGTGTGCCATTTTTTGGCTAAGCCATTTTGTTAAAAATTAGAGGATATCCATGGCTACTTATAGTACCAACGAATTCCGTTCAGGTCTTAAAATCATGTTAGATGGCGAGCCGTGCGCTATTCTAGAAAGCGAATTTGTTAAACCAGGTAAAGGGCAGGCATTTGCCCGTGTGCGTCTTCGTAAACTGATCTCCGGCAAACTGTTAGAGAAAACCTTCAAATCAACGGATTCCTTTGAAAGTGCCGATGTCGTGGATATGAACCTGACCTATCTATATAACGATGGTGAGTTCTGGCACTTCATGAACAACGAGACTTTTGAACAGTTGGCTGCGGATGAAAAATCTGTCGGTGACAGCACAAAATGGCTGATCGAGCAGGCTGAATGTATTCTAACTCTGTGGGATGGACGTCCTATTTCTGTGACTCCACCAAACTTTGTTGAATTGGAAATTACTGAGACAGATCCCGGTCTGAAAGGGGATACCGCAGGTACTGGTGGTAAACCCGCTACACTGAGCACTGGCGCTGTTGTGAAAGTGCCTTTGTTCGTGCAGATCGGTGAAGTCATTAAAGTTGATACCCGTTCCGGCGAATACGTTTCTCGTGTGAAATAATCGCATTTGCTATTGAAAAAACCGCAGTACTCTCGTTGAGAGGCTGCGGTTTTTTTTATTGGTGGTAATCAGGAGCTATCATTGCGGCTATCAGAGAGGATAGCTATAATCCAGCGGCATTTCTTATTGTTTTCCGGGACGACCCGGGCAACTATCATCTCATCGGGGACGACCCCATTGCCATTTTAATAAAGGGAAATGGTATGTCTTGGTTAATTCTTCTGGTTGCGGGTTTGCTTGAAGTTGTGTGGGCAGTTGGCCTTAAATACACTCAGGGGTTTTCCCGTTTGATGCCTAGCCTGATAACTATCAGTGCGATGATGGTCAGTATAGGGTTATTAGCCTATGCGATGAAAAATTTACCCGCAGGAACCGCTTATGCCGTGTGGACGGGAATTGGCGCTGTAGGAACGGCAATTTTCGGTATCATGGTATTTGGGGAGTCAGCCAACTTTGCCAGAATACTGAGCCTTGGTTTGATTGTTGCAGGTATTATTGGTTTGAAATTAGCAAGTTGATTGTTTGTAAATGAACCCAGCAAATGCTGGGTCTAATTTCAATTATTTTTTGACATAGCGCGAAGGCCATATTTCTTCTGGTGTGCGTTCCAGCGCTTCCGCGATAAGACGCTCGCCTTTTGGCCAGTGACGCTGCAATGCATTGGCAAGGGTTGATGATGCTAGCCCAGCGGCTCGTGATACTTCTGACAACGTTGTCCCGCGCTTTTTCAATTCAGCGATGATATCAGCGGGATGCCAGTCTTTCTTTTCCATTCTTTAGGTCTCCAATTACCTGTCATCTTTTCAATTAAACAGTAGACTATAAGTCACATATCATAGCATAACTCAGCTTAAAACGTGACTCATAGTCCGTGGCCTGATAAGTAACACGAATCGATACTTATCAGATGAAAATGTCGAACAACATCAAGTCCCTTTTTGGGCAAAGAATTAGATATCTCAGGAAAGAAGCGGGGATGTCGCAGGAAGCTTTTGCCGATAAATGCGGGTTGGATCGCACTTATATCAGCGGTATTGAGCGCGGAGTCAGAAATCCTACTTTAGAAATTATTTATGTTATCGCTAATGGTTTACAGATTGAACTGAATGAATTGTTTAATCTTGAAACAAGATTCCCTCCGAATTAAGGCCCATTATCAATTTTCCATTCCGTTTTTTTATCGCTGATTTATTGATCAATAACCCAGCCTCGATTATGGGAATTGATTATATAAAAATGTAAGTTAAGTGCTCATGGTGGTTATACTGATTGGAAACTGGCATTGGTGCTATTTATCGGCTCTCTGATTGCCATCCCTTTCTCCAAATATTTGATGAGCCACCTATCTGACAAGGTATTCAAATATGCCACGTTGTTCCTGATCTTATGCAGCGCAGTACTGATGGGAATAAGATTGACCGGCTAAAATCTTCTTTTGACCATTGAAGCTGAGAAGCAGCTTCAATGGTATTCCAAGGACATATTGGACGCTGCTGTTAATATCAGGACGCTGTTTCGCCAATATTTTTCAGGGCATTAATCACCAATTGCCAGAATTTGGCTTGATCCAATTTTACGGCAACTTGTGTATGGCAATCTTTTGGTGGCGGGAAACGGAAATCAGCGACGGTCATGCCCGTTGTTAAGGTTCCGGCCAGTTCGATATTCACGGGTACTTTTTGTGTTGTCATAACGGTAGGATCGATCACATAAGCGACTGCACAGGGATCATGCACCGGAGGATAGTCAAAACCCTGCGATTCCCGATACTTCTCCCCATAAAACTGCAACGCATCTAAAACGAATTGGGCAGGACGGGTTTTGATTTTGGAGATAGCGTCAATGACATCAGGCGTTGCCTGAGCTTGATGCGTCAGATCCAGCCCCACCATCGTCAGGGGCCATTTTTCATTAAAAACAATATGCGCTGCTTCAGGATCGATCATGATATTGAATTCAGCGGCAGCGCTCCAGTTACCAGTGTGGTAACCACCTCCCATCAACACGACTTCTTTTACGCGCTCAACAATATGTGGAGACTTACGGGCGGCAAGGGCAATATTTGTCAAACCTGCCGTTGGAACCAAGGTAATGCTCTTGGGGGGATTTTCCATAATGACGTCGATAATCAAATCAACAGCGTGACGGGCATCCAGCCTTAACGCAGGTTCAGGCAAAACGACGCCATCCAGACCGGTTTCACCATGAATTGCCGGTGCAGTTTGGATATCTCTGACCAATGGTCTATGACACCCTGCGGCAAAAGGAACATTGTGAATATTGGCGATGCGGGCAATTGAAAGGGCATTGCGGGTGACTTTATTCAAGGTTTGGTTGCCAGCAACCGTAGTCACCGCCAGTAGTTCAATGTCAGGATTTCCATGAGCAAGGAGTAACGCAATGGCATCATCATGCCCGGGATCGCAATCAAGGATAATTTTCTTAGGGAGCATCTTCATTCCTTTTAGTGATAACTAAACACAAATGTAGATGTTAAGAATAATTCACCTTGGATAAAGATTCCCCCAACACTAATCACAAAACGACAAGATAAAAATCTGAACTTATTAATAATATGTTTAATAATTGTGACATAATTAACATATAAATAATAAATGATTTGAGCATTGTAAGTACATGTGATTCATATATGTATTCTATAAAAAACAAACAGATAGTTGCTGGTGTTATCATTATTAATTTATTAATAAATTAAAAGGTGAATGTATTTGTTGTTATTCCGCCTGAATAAACAATGTTAAATAAATGCGACAAAGTGTCCCTGAAGAAACAGAGTAACAAAATTGTTGGCTGTACATCATCAGGGAGTAGGCAGATGCTCACGGGGTATAACATGAATAATAATCTTGATTCATTAACATACTATGCTGCAACCAAAAAATATGATCTTCGCTTTCCCACACTGACAGAAGACTTGGATGTTGATGTTGTTATCATTGGTGGCGGGTTTTCCGGTGTGAATACGGCACTGGAGCTGGCTGAAAAAGGCATCACCAATATTGCTATTCTGGAAGGTCGGACGTTGGGATATGGCGGAACGGGGCGCAATGGCGGTCAAGTTATGGCGGGTATTGGTCATGATTTGGATAGGATTAAACGTCATGTCGGTGAGAAAGGTCTAGAAACTATCTTTAGAATTAGCAATATGGGCGCAGGAATTATTCGTGACCGGATCGCTAAGTACGATATCAAGGCGGATTTTTGTAAGGGTTACGGTTATCTGGGTTATAACGCCCGTCAGGAGAAAACTTTGCGGGGCTGGCTGAAAGAGTTTCAGGCGGCGTGTCCCGATGAAGAGATTGAACTTTATACCGGTACTGATGTTAAGAAAGTCATTGGTTCAGATCTTTATACCTGTGCGCTGAAGCATATGGGTGGGGGACACGTTCATTCACTCAATCTGTTGCTGGGGGAAGCCAAGGCTGCAACGGAGCAGGGTGTCAGAATTTTTGAAAACAGCCAGGTGGTGAATGTGGAATATGGCCCACGGGTCACCGTTCGCACAGCAATGGGGACGGTACGGGCAAGCAAGATACTGTGGGCGTGCAATGCTTTCCTGAATGGTCTTGAACCGACTATCTACAAAAAAACGATCAATACTTACGCTTTCCAGCTAATGACGGAAGAACTGTCAGACGATCTGATTGAAAAGATCAGCCCGATTCGTGGGGCATACAGTGATATTAGTCCGGTCATCAACTACTACCGAGTCACCAAAGAGAACCGAGTGCTGTTTGGCAGTGCTACACAATATCTTGAGTATATCCCTTCTGATTTAAAAGCATGGAACCGCAAACGTATGCTGGATGTCTTCCCCTACCTGAAAGATGTGAAAATTGAATTGGCATGGGGCGGGCCACTATCTTGTAGCGTCAATTTATTCCCGCAAATTGGTTCTCTGCCAGAACATAACAATGTGTTTTATGTACAGGGTTATTCAGGATTTGGCGTAACGCCGAGTCACATTGTCTGCAAAATCTTGGCAGAAGGAATGAGTGAAGGCTCTGAACGTTACTCACTGATGAGTTCGATTCCTCATCTCAATGTTGTGGGCAAAGACAAATTAAGGAGCCTGCTCCTTTCTGCCGGCAAAACGTGGCACCAAGCTTCAGGCTATTGGAAAGGCCGTCGCTAGTTTGATCACTTTTTTGACGTTTTTTATTTTTGTTCTTTTTTGAATAATAAATACTGAAAGGTAAAAGTCATGATAAAGCCATTATTGTTAGATCAAGCACTTCCTGAATTAATGCCAATTGGCAGTGTCACTCATCTTGGTTCTATTGTGTTGGAGGGGGATCCCCAGGCAAGTGTCGCAATGACCCACGGAGAGCCGACGGATAATCTGACTTGCGGTATTTTTGCCTGTACCAAGGGTAAATTTAAAATGATCTATCCCTTTGATGAAATGGCGACGGTTCATGAAGGCTCGGTGAAACTGACCAATGTCAAAACGGGGGCTACGGTTGAATACCATAAGGGCGACTCTTGGTTTGCGGCGAAAGGCACTGAAATTTTGTGGGAAATCACCACTGAACGCTTTGTTAAACATTACATGGCTTGTGTGAGCGCTTAAATATCGGGCTAACCAGAGAGGAAACATGATGAGTGAAATAACCTTGCTAAAGCCCGTTACGGATTTTCTGCAACGTCCTCATGGTCATTATATCAACGGGTTATCCATTCCTGGTCAGGGAAACAACCCCTTTTCTGTCGTTAATCCCGCTTCTGATGAAGTGATCGCTAAAGTTAATCAAGGAGAGGAAGCTGAGATAAATTTGGCAATGGAAGCAGCTTCGAAGGCTTTTCATGGTTCATGGGCGCAGACATCGCCTATGGAGCGGGGTAAGTGCCTGAACCGGCTGGCGGATTTATTGCAAAAACACGGTGAAGAGTTAGCCCAACTGGAAAGTTTATGTTCAGGTAAACCGATCCAGCTTTCTCGAATGTTAGACGTGGGCGCTTCTGCTGATTACCTGCGTTATTTTGCCGGTTGGTCGAGCAAAATTAGTGGTGAGACATTGAATGTTTCATTGCCATCACTCAAGGGGGAAAAATACACGGCCTTTACCCGGCGTGAGCCAATTGGCGTGGTGGTTGGCATTATTCCGTGGAATTTTTCCATTATGATTGCCATCTGGAAATTGGGAGCGGCACTGGCCTGTGGTTGTACTTTAGTGCTGAAGCCCAGTGAGCATACCCCTTTGACGATGCTTCGTGTGGCAGAATTGGCGAAAGAAGCCGGGATACCCGATGGCGTGATTAATGTCGTCAATGGTTCTGGCGCTAGAGTTGGGTCAGCTCTGCTCGCTCATCCCCAATGTGCCAAAGTCACTTTTACTGGCTCAGTCCCGACCGGCACGATTATCGGTAAGTCGGCGATAGAGTGCGGCTTGACTCGTGCGACGCTGGAACTGGGAGGCAAGAATGCGGCTGCTTTCCTGTCTGATATGTCAGTTGAAAAGATTGTTGATGGTGTAATGGAAGCAGGTTATTTGAATCAGGGGCAAATCTGTGCGGCAGCGGAACGTTTCTATATCCCATCTGTTCACATGGATGCGGTCTTAAAATTACTTTCTGAACGTTTGTCAGCGATGAAAATCGGCTCTCCTCTTGATGAATCAACCGAAATGGGGCCTTTGGCAAACAAAGAGCATTACGAAAAAATTCTGTCTCTGTTTGAGAAAGCGCGTCAGGATGGCAGTGAAATCGTATATGGTGGCCATGCGCTGGAAGGCGCGGGTTTTTTTGTCACACCAACGATTATCCGGGCCAAGAGTGCTGAAGACACATTAATGCAAGAAGAAACCTTCGGGCCGATAGGAACGTTCCTCAGCTATGATGATGAAGAAGAGTTAATTGTCATGATGAACGCGACGCCATTTGGTCTGTCTGCCAGTTTATGGACGAATGATCTCAGCAAGGCGATGCGTATGATCTCCCGGATTCAAGTGGGTACTTTGTGGATTAATATGCATACGTTTCTGGATCCAGCGGTGCCTTTTGGTGGCGTGAAATCGTCGGGTATTGGCCGGGAGTTTGGTAGTGCATTTATTGAGCATTACACCGAACTGAAATCGGTTATGGTTCGTTACTAATCACGCATTATTACAGCTTATTTTCGTGATTTATTTTCAGCTTGTGATTAAGCCGCTATCATATATGATATTGGGAATCATTATCATTTGATTGGCGGTTTATTATGATCAGTGCAAAGCGGGGTTTAAAACTGGCTTTTTGGCAGAGTATCACCGGGTTATGGGGGAGTTTGTTATTTAGTCTGATGGCGTCAATATTGGTAATAACCGGGGCAGGGATTGAGCAATTTAAGATAAGTATTCTGGCTGCTATGCTGTTGACACTTGTGCTGCTGTTGCATCGCGATGCACGCCATTTCCTCTTAATTCCTGCGAGTATTGCTGTGATGTGCAGCTTATTCGCGGGTTTGCGCTATGCGGAGCATTTTTGAGATAGCGTGAATTCTTAAGAAGATTAACTGAGAATGAGATGAAATAACGAAATGAACACAGAGAGCAGATAAATATTAACAGTGGTGCGAAGGGGGGGACTTGAACCCCCACGTCCGTAAGGACACTAACACCTGAAGCTAGCGCGTCTACCAATTCCGCCACCCTCGCAGGTACTGCCATTTATCTAATTTGTTTAACCGACGACTGTCTGATGTGGTGCGAAGGGGGGGACTTGAACCCCCACGTCCGTAAGAACACTAACACCTGAAGCTAGCGCGTCTACCAATTCCGCCACCCTCGCAAATTCAGACACTATCAACCAAACAGATAGCATGGAGGCGCATTCTAGAGATTTTACGGCTAACGTCAATCATTATTTATCGAGAAAGCGCATGAATGGTGCAAAAAACGGCACACTGGTGTTATGGGTGAGACAGAAACACAAGAATTGCCTGCTCGTTAAAACTGAGCAGGCAAGAAACGGCTTGCTTGTTACCTTTTGGTTGCTTGGTAGACCTTGAATTTACCTGTCTGCGCGATAAGTTTATGGTTGCCAAAGGTACTATCCAGCAGAGCGGGATAAGGTAGGAAAGCGTTCGCTACGATCCGCAATTTACCGCCAGACTTCAGATAGTTTGGCGCCATGCGGATCAGGTCGTCAGCCGCTGCCAAATTGGTTTTTAAACCATCGTGGAATGGTGGATTGGAAACGATCCAGTCGAATTTTTCTTCAATAGCGGAATACACATTGCTGGTGACAACATTGCCTTCCAGTTTATTGGCTTTCAGTGTGGCCTTGCTGGATGTTATGGCTGCGGCATTAACATCACTTAGTGTCAGTGTCAAATCAGGGTTTTTCTTACCCAGAACCGCTGCCAATACGCCTGAGCCACAAGCGATATCCAGCAGACTACCAGAAACAGGGCCATCAAAAGTAGAAAGCAACAAACGACTGCCGACATCCAGATCATCTTGGCTGAATACGCCAGGCAGCGTGTTGACGGTGACATCACCTACTTGATAGCTGTTCCACCAATTATTTTGATCAAATTGAACCTGATTTTCCAGTTGACCATAGAAGAGACTGCAACGGCGGGCAGTATCTACTTTCTGGAAAGTCACAATACCTTCCATTAATTTATCAACACTGCGTACACCACTGCGATTTTCGCCGACCACAAAAACACCGGTTCCGGGCGGCAGAATGGAAAACAGGCTGCGTAACTGGAAGCGCGCTTCATGTTTACTTTTTGGCCAGTAATAAATCAATGTATCACACCCTTTGACAAATGCGCTGTCCGCAACGAGGCCAAAAGAGGCATTGTCACCCAGTTTACGGATCAGGGATTGCCAGTGGTGATATTGGTTAGTATGTACTCGCACACTTCCGGCTTCGATTTCCGTTGCCAGATTGTCCTGAAGATCACCGGCAAGCAGCAGGTGATGGTTGAGGAATTGCTCATGATGGCGCAGGATAACTTCGCTGGCCGGGGTTAATACTGACATCTATGTATAGCTCCTTATAAATCTTTATCCAAGTATAAACATCGGAGGGCAAAATTGTGATGTTATGCTGATTGGCGTAGAGATAAGCCCTCTGATAGTATATTACCTGTTATTTTTTTATGGCAGATGGAATAAAAACACGATGACGAAGCGTGACAGATTACTCGCCCAATTGGGGATCACCCAGTGGGTTGTGCGCAGCCCGAGGGCCTTGCAAGGTGAATTGTCTGTCCTCATCCCTGACTCAACTCGTCTGTTGATCATTACCCATGATCATATTGATTTAAGTCATTCATTGTTTGCTGATATTTTTACAGCCATGGGGATTGATGCCTCATCGGTTTATTGCATCACGACAAAAGATGTTGAGCTGCTTTCAGAATCAATCCATTGTCCATGCTGGCTGTTAGGGGTTGATATTACCTTATCAATGCAAGGGATTTCTTTGAGAAGCCCAGCATTAAATGACTTATCCCTTGACGGGAATGCAAAACGCGCTCTTTGGCAACAAATTTACCATTATGAAGAATATTTCTCTATTAACTCCCGCTGATCTTTCGGCAGCATTTCAAATAGAACAGTTCAGTCATGCATTTCCGTGGAGTGAAAAAACCTTTTACTCCAATCAGGGAGAGCGTTATCTGAATTATAAAATTACGCTGAATGACCAGATTATCGGCTTTGCAATCATACAGTGTGTTGTGGATGAGGCCACGTTATTTAATATCGCCATCCACCCTGAGTATCAATCGCAGGGGCATGGAAGAGCGTTGTTGACCCACCTGATCAATGTATTGCCAGAACAGCAGATTAATACGCTATGGCTTGAAGTACGAAGTTCAAATACATCAGCGATTGGTTTGTATGAAGATCTGGGTTTCAACGAAGTTTCTATCCGTAAGAATTATTACCCAACGGCGACGGGAAAGGAAGATGCCATTATTATGGCTTTGCCCCTGTTTGTTGGTTGATTTATGAACTTATCTTGTTCATAATTTGCTTTATGTTGTCAGAAAATATGCGACTTTTTCTGTCTGGTCGAGGGGGAGATATGGTAATTTCTGAAGTTATCAAACAGCGTGTTCACAGCTACGAACTAGGGAAGCTATTTACCAATAAGCCTTTTTTAGCTCTAGGTTCCCGTGCTGCTGTTGATAAGGCACTCTCGCGTTTAGTTGAAAAGAAAGAGATTGAGCGTGTCACCCGTGGAGTCTTTGTTAGACCCAAAACAAATCGTTTTATTGGGAAAGTACAGCCAGAAGTTGCAAAAGTGCTTGAAATGATAACACGCCAAAATGGTGAAACCATTCAAATACATGGAGCTGAAGCGGTTCGTCGGTTTAAACTGAGTACTCAAATACCTGCTACACCGATTTTCTATACTAGTGGCTCATCACGGCAACTTTGTATTGGCAACCGTAAGGTAAAACTGGTTCATACATCCAGCCAGCGTAAACTTCAGTATGCAGGTACTAAAATCGGTATGGCGATTTCTGCTTTATGGTACTTAGGGAAAGAAGCGGTCACTCCTGAAGTCGTTGCACGAGTTCGCAGTGCCATGAGTGAGGAAGAATTCAGTTTGCTGAAAAATTGTAAATTGCCTGCTTGGATATTATTGGCAATTCAATATGCTAACCGTGAATCGGCCCATGATTGATACTTATTTTACGATTACACCTGATGAGCAGCAGGAAATTTTGGGGTATGCCGCAGAGCAATTAGGGCGTTCCGAAACGATTTTGGAAAAGGATATTTGAGTTTGCTGGGTGCTGAAGACTCTGTTTAGCCTTCCTGATGCCCCTCCTATGGCTTTCAAAGGGGGAACATCTTTGTCCAAAGTATTTAATGTTATTAGTCGACTTTCTGAGGATATCGATATCACTCTGGATTATCAGTATTTTGCGGATGGTTTCGATCCTTTTGCCACATCTCAAAGTAGAAATAAGATAAAGAAATTTACTGATCGCCTTAAGCGACATATTTTCCAATATGCAAATGATGTGGTTATTCCTTATATCAGATCCGAATTAAATAATCTTCCCACTGCCGCATTGCACTCAATTCGGATCGATGAATCAGGCGAAAAAATTTGGGTGAGTTATCCCTCTGCCACAGAACAACCGGACGAGTATTTAAAAAGTGAAGTTTTAATTGAGCTGGGGGGAAGAAATGTCATTGAACCGAATGAGTTCCATGTTGTTAAGCCCTACGTATCTGAGGTCGTTACTGACCTAGAATTTCCAGTAGAACAAGTTGTTGTGTTATCTCCAGAACGTACCTTCTGGGAGAAGGCAACTTTGATTCATGTTGAATGTCATCGCGGTGTACGAGAAAGTGCAGATCGCCTATCAAGGCATTGGTACGATTTAGTGATGTTATTTCAGCATGATATAGGTAAGAAGGCGATTCGTAACCGAGAGTTACTTGAAGATGTTATCAAACTTAAGTCAGTATTTTTTAACGCAAGGTATGCCAACTACGAAGAATGCTTAGATAAGCGATTGTTGCTACTGCCTCATGATAAAGGATTAACCGCACTTCGGGCTGATTATCAGGATATGCTTTCTTCTGAGATGATATATGGTTTACCCCTTACTTTTGAAGAAATTGTGGGATCTATTCAACAGATTGAACGTCAAATTAATTCATAGGATTGATTCAGTTCTTTGTGATGTTTAACTTTGGTGAAAAAGATGATAGCACTCAGCCAGATAATCATTGATTGTTTATAAATCCAAGTTCAGCGAAAATAAGCCCCAATCACGATTAACATGACGGATTTGCAGGCGAAGGGTCGTTCGGGGCGCTTCCCTAATAGTATCAATCCGCGTATAGACTAGAAGATCCTAATTGATGTCAAATTTCCCATTCCAGCAGGAAGTCGCGAAACGACGAACCTTTGCAATAATTTCCCATCCCGATGCGGGTAAAACCACTATTACTGAAAAAGTGTTGCTGTTCGGACAGGCGATCCAGAAAGCGGGGACGGTAAAAGGCCGCGGCTCTAACCAGCACGCTAAATCAGACTGGATGGAGATGGAAAAACAGCGTGGTATTTCTATTACCACCTCTGTGATGCAGTTTCCTTATGATGATTGTCTGGTTAACTTACTGGATACTCCAGGGCACGAAGACTTCTCCGAAGATACTTACCGTACTCTGACGGCGGTTGACTGCTGTCTGATGGTCATTGATGCCGCAAAAGGTGTCGAAGATCGTACCCGTAAGCTGATGGAAGTCACCCGTCTGCGTGACACTCCAATCCTGACATTCATGAATAAACTCGACCGCGATATCCGTGATCCGATGGAAGTGATGGATGAAGTGGAAAACGAGTTGAAGATTGCCTGTAGCCCGATTACATGGCCAATCGGTTGTGGTAAATCCTTCAAGGGGGTTTATCATCTTTACCTTGATGAAATTTACCTGTATCAATCCGGTCAAGGGCATACCATTCAGGAAGTCCGTGCCATTAAAGGATTGAATAACCCTGAGTTGGATGCGGCCGTTGGGGAAGAGTTGGCGAATCAATTACGTGAAGAGCTGGAACTGGTAAAAGGGGCATCACATGAGTTTGATCAGGAAGCCTTTTTACAGGGTGAGCTAACACCGGTATTTTTCGGTACAGCGCTGGGTAACTTCGGCGTTGACCATATGCTGGATGGCCTTGTCAAATGGGCGCCAATGCCAATGCCTCGTCTGACTGATGCGCGTGAAGTGACCGCAGAGGAAGAAAAATTCACGGGTTTTGTTTTCAAAATTCAGGCCAACATGGACCCGAAACACCGTGACCGCGTGGCATTCCTGCGTGTTGTTTCCGGTAAATATGAAAAGGGTATGAAACTGCGTCAAGTCCGCATCAAGAAAGACGTTGTCATTTCAGATGCATTGACCTTCATGGCAGGAGATCGCTCTCATATCGATCACGCCTATGCTGGGGATATTATCGGCTTGCATAATCATGGCACGATCCAGATTGGTGATACCTTTACCCAGGGCGAAGAATTGAAATTTACCGGTATTCCTAACTTTGCACCAGAATTGTTCCGTCGTATCCGGCTGCGTGACCCCCTGAAACAAAAACAATTGCTGAAAGGTCTGGTTCAGTTATCGGAAGAGGGGGCAGTACAGGTATTTCGTCCTCTGTCTAATAACGATCTGATCGTTGGGGCGGTGGGTGTGCTTCAGTTTGACGTCGTTGTTGCTCGTTTGAAGAGCGAATACAACGTTGAAGCATTGTATGAATCCGTCAATGTTTCTACCGCTCGCTGGGTAGAGTGCAACGATGTGAAGAAACTGGAAGAGTTCAAGCGCAAGAATGAATTGAACTTGGCACTCGATGGTGGTGATAACTTAACTTATATTGCACCAACAATGGTCAATTTAAATCTAACCAGCGAACGTTATCCCGAAATTTCTTTCCGTAAAACACGCGAACACTAATTCTTTTTATATCATAGGGTCAACAAATAGTTGGCCCTTATCAGTTTGTAACCTCTTTCTGTATTTTTTCTATATAAAGAACAATAATCTGTTTTAGTGAAAAAAATCGTGATTTATTGTAAATCCTACTTCATTTATGCAATAGGATGACATATTATTCTGTTGCTGTTCTTACCCATATAACATGACGGAAGGTGATAGGATGAAACACATAAAGTTTACACATTCACTACTGGCTATTGTTTTAGGTTCAGTTCTGATAAGTAGTAGCGCATTGGCTGCATTAACATCCCCAGCTAGCACATTGGAAAGTGTAAGCAGCAAAGTTGACAACTCTTTGAAACACGCAGACGCTTATGTGAGCGATAGTAGTATTACTGCGCAAGTAAAAGCGGATTTACTGAAATCTAAAGGATTAGATAGCAATGATATTTCAGTGAAGACGGAAAAAGGTGTTGTTTATCTTTCAGGTTTTGTCAAAAACACATATCAGGCTAAAAAAGTAGCCAAAATTGCTCATAAAGTGCATGGTGTCAAGTCAGTGAAAAGCACATTAAAGGTTAAAAAATAACCTTAATAATTGACTGGGTGGCTGCTAATAGGCCACTCTTTCTATTGTTACTATTTTATATCCATTAGGAATTTATTTATATATATTTTCTGCTCCAGAATTAAAGCTCCATTTATCAATAAATAATATAGAAATAAGTCTAATTTTTTGTATTTAATTAATAATTAAAATCCGTAATTATTAATAAATGATTTTTTATTATATATTATTAATGGTTATATTATTTTTTAAATTGAATTTATTATGCATTTAATATTATATGGATTCTATTTAATTAAAAGATATTGAAGGACGCTATAATATTATATTTATCAATAGTAATACCAGATGTTTTTTCTCACCGAAGATATAAATTCATTGATGTAACGCTAATATTTTTAGAATTTATAGTCTTAAAAATTATTTTCGGAAAATTCCTTCTTCTTTTCTTTTTATTGTCATTATAAAATGACTTCCCAGGGAAGTCATGCTACTGCTACTTGGTTAAGCACTTTTATAACGGGTAGAATACTTTTAGGTATGTAAAGTCCCGTTCGTATATAGCTACGCTTCGGTACTTTACATTTCACCAGATTGTAAATAATCAGTATCCTCTAAAACTCCTATGGGAAACGATTCCTCAGGGGGATTTTACTTTCCTTTTTTCATAATATAGCTTCAATATTTGTGTTACGCTCTATTTTTTACTATTTAACGAAAATTTTACAAACGTATTGTTTGAATAACAATATACTGATAGATAGTCATTATTCAGATTACGCTATGACACTGTCATTGATTTTTTAGGAGGAAGTGTGGGGAAACATATTCCAATAACGTTGGGTAACATAGAACCTTTAGCTTATAAATCACAGATCAAGCCAGGAAAAATTGCACTTGTTTGTGAAGGTGGTGGGCAGCGGGGGATTTTTACCGCAGGTGTTTTGGATGAATTCCTCCGGTTTGGCTTTAACCCGTTTGAATTGTTCCTTGGAACTTCCGCGGGTGCCCAGAATATCTCTCCCTATATTTGTGGTCAGCGGGGCTATGCCCGCAGAGTGATCAGTCGTTACACAACCGCACCCACTTTTTTTAATCCGCTGCGTTTTGTCCGTGGCGGGCATTTGATCGATCTGGATTGGTATATTGATACCATATCTGAACAATTACCGCTGAATACCACTGTTGCGATGCATCAGTTTGATGCTGGCCGTGAATTCTACATGTGTGCCTGCCGCGCAGATAACTTTGAACCTGATTATTTTCACCCTAATGAACATAATTGGATGGAGATCTTGAAAGCCTCCAGCGCCATTCCGGGGTTTTATCGAAATGGCGTTACCCTTGGTGACACCGTTTATCAGGATGGTGGCATTTGCGACGCGATTCCGGTACAAGAAGCTTATCGCCGTGGCGCAGATACGATTGTCGTGATCAGGACAGTGCCTTCACAGCTTTATTATACCCCGCAGTGGTTCAAGCGGATGGAGCGCTGGCTGGAAGCCAGTAGCCTGCAAAAGATGGTCAAGATGATTAATCTCCATGCTAAGAGTTACAGCCGGACGCAGCAATTTATCGAAAACCCGCCGGATGATGTGCAGGTATTCGAAATTTATCCTCCTGCGCCATTGGCTACGATGGCATTGGGAAGCCGAATCAGTGCATTAAATCAGGATTATCATTTGGGGCGGCGCTGTGGGCGATACTTTTTGGCTACCATTGGGCATACCTTTGTTGGTGGGAAATTTGGGCTGGAAAAACGTAAAAGTTATGGTGTTTGTCGCAGTGGTTTAAATAATGATGGGGTTAATCACAATGGTTTCAGGCGATATAGCTTGTTGGACAGCATAAATCGTCCGGTAACAGAGGTGCAGGAGGATGGTGTGATTCCGCTGACAGGGTCTATTATGTTGGATGACGTGGATAAGTAGATGTTTATTGATACACATTGCCATTTTGATTTTCCTCCCTTTGCAGGGAATGAACAAACGAGTCTGAAACAAGCCAGGCAAGCGGGGGTGGAAACCATTATCGTCCCCACCGTTAGTCAAATGAATTTCCAGCGGGTTGCTGCGCTGGCATATGATTATCCTTCCATCTATGCCGCGTTTGGCCTGCATCCCCTGTATATCAATGAGCATCAAGGTTCTCACTTGGATGAGCTGGCGCAGAAGCTGAAGGAAAAAAATCCCAAATGTGTGGCTGTAGGAGAAATAGGGCTTGATCTTTATATGCCGGAGCCACAGTTTGAGAAACAAAAAAGGGTGCTGGAAGCGCAGTTAGCGTTGGCTAAAAGGCACGATTTGCCGGTGATACTCCACTCCCGAAAAAGCCATGATCAACTGGCCGCCATACTGCGAAGACATGACTTACCACGCACGGGGGTAATTCATGGCTTTGCTGGTAGCCTGTCTCAGGCACAGGCTTTTATTCGTTTGGGATTTTATATTGGTGTCGGGGGAACGATGACTTACGCGAGAGCACAAAAAACACGCAGTACAATTTCCCAACTGCCTCTGTCGTCCCTTGTGTTGGAAACGGATGCGCCTGATATGCCACTCTCTGGATACCAAGGGCAGCCGAACCGACCGGAAAGAGTCGCACAGGTTTTTTCTGCGTTGTGTGAATTGCGTCGAGAATCTCCAGATGAAATGGCCGGCCAGATTTATCACAACAGCATGGCACTATTTGCGTTAAGCTGACTTATAACCACAGAAATGATATGTTTTTTTAGGGTAACAGGAAGTGAGTATCCGTATTAAATAAATATTAATAATCCTTAATTGGTCTTCTTTACTCATTTATCCCTTTTTTTGCCTTTTTCACCGCAAAATTATCTAATCCCTTAGAAACTAGATGGATTTATGTGATCTAGATCTCATTTTGTGTTTTTATATTACTTTTTGCGGTATTAATTTGTGATGTTAGTTGCTTGTTCTTTTTTACTACTAGGTATAATCGGCCTCGCACAATGCCGGTAGGAACTCACAATATAACTGGCATATTTTTTCATTATTCATTCAGTGAACAGGGATTCTTCCAATGCAACTCATTATGAGCCTGATAGGGATGGTAGTGCTGATTTTTATCGCAGTACTTTTCTCCAGTAATTACCGAGCTATTAAGATCCGCACAGTCTTGGGCGCCTTTTTGATTCAGGTTGCTATTGGGGCATTTGTACTTTACGTGCCAGCGGGTAAAGACATTCTGATTGGAATGTCAAAAGGCGTTTCCAACGTCATTGGATACGGCCAGAAAGGAACGGATTTCATCTTTGGTGGACTAGTTTCCGACAAAATGTTTGAGCTGTTCGGCGGCGGTGGCTTTATCTTTGCTCTGCGCGTCCTGCCTATTATCGTTTTCTTCTCCTCACTTATTGCCGTCCTGTATTACATCGGCGTTATGCAGATTGTGATCAAAATACTCGGTGGTGGCATGCAAAAACTGCTGGGAACATCACGAACCGAATCTCTGTCTGCGACTGCAAATATTTTCGTCGGCCAAACTGAAGCGCCGCTGGTTGTCCGTCCTTATATTTCGACCATGACTCAATCGGAACTGTTTGCTGTCATGTGTGGTGGTTTGGCTTCTGTGGCAGGTTCAGTATTGGCTGGCTACGCATCGATGGGCGTTCCATTGGAATACCTGATTGCCGCTTCATTCATGGCAGCTCCGGGTGGCCTGCTATTTGCGAAACTGTTAGTGCCGGAAACGGAAAAAACACGCGACACCGACGATGCCATGTCGCTGATTGCGGCTGAAGATCGCCCTGCCAATATCATTGATGCTGCGGCATCAGGTGCGGCATCGGGTATGCAACTGGCTCTGAACGTGGGAGCAATGCTGCTGGCATTCACCGCCTTGATTGCCTTGCTGAATGGTATGCTGGGTGGTATCGGTGGCTGGTTCAGCTATCCTCAATTGTCCATGGAACTGATTTTGGGCTGGGTGTTCTCACCAATCGCTTACCTGATTGGTGTACCGTGGAATGAAGCGACTATTGCAGGTTCTTTCATCGGCCAGAAAGTGGTCGTCAATGAGTTCGTGGCGTTCATGAACTTTGGCGAATATCTGAAACCGAACGAGGTAGTTCAGGCTGCAGGTCTGCAAGTGCTTTCCGATCATACCAAAGCGATTATCTCCTTTGCGCTGTGTGGCTTCGCCAATTTGTCTTCTGTCGCTATTTTGTTGGGTGGTTTAGGCGGTATGGCGCCAAATCGTCGTGGAGACATTGCACGTTTTGGTCTGAAAGCCGTACTGGCCGGTTCACTCTCTAACTTGATGAGTGCAACCATTGCTGGGTTCTTCCTCGCGTTATAAAACGCAGGAATCGCGTATCAAATTGAATGCAGGTGAGATAATCTCACCTGCTTTTGTTTTTTCTGAAACTGTTTTGATGTGATATAAATCACAAAAAAATGTTTATCATTGCAATTTTCATTCGATTAGTGTGATTTATGGCACGAATTATTCGGTATTTACATGTTCAAATAATGATGTGCCAAGGCTTTATGGATTAAGTTGATGCCCGCCGGGGCAGTAAAAGCTGAAGAAAGTATAGTGCGGAGAGAAGGAACTCTACTGTTGCTGTTGTGCATAATCATGGCAACATCTTCAAGGAACCAAGTCCGCTCGCCAACAAACGAACTAACTAATCGTTCAAAACAATCGTTCAAAAGAATATGTGAACGGGTTCAGTCACGATAATAATACCGTTGGAGAGTTTTATGACCGATTTAACCGCAGCTGCTCAGCGTGCGCTGAGTTTGATGGATTTAACGACACTCAATGATGATGATACGGATGAGAAAGTGGCGATACTTTGTCATCAGGCAAAAAGCCCGGTGGGTCATACTGCCGCTATCTGTATCTATCCACGCTTTATTCCTGCCGCACGTAAAGTATTGCGTGAACAGGGTACTCCGGACATTCGCATTGCCACAGTGACCAATTTCCCACACGGCAACGATGATATCGATATTGCACTGGCTGAAACTCGTGCAGCCATTGCTTATGGCGCAGATGAAGTTGACGTGGTTTTCCCCTATCGCGCCCTGATGGCAGGTAATGAACAGATTGGCTTCGATTTAGTTAAAGCCTGCAAAGATGCCTGCGCTGCATCTGGTGTTTGGCTGAAAGTGATTATTGAAACGGGTGAGTTGAAAGAAGAGAGCCTGATTCGCAAAGCTTCTGAAATTTCAATCAACGCAGGTGCGGATTTTATCAAAACCTCAACAGGCAAAGTCCCTGTCAATGCGACACTGGAAAGCGCAGAAATTATGCTCAGTGTGATCCGCGACATGGGCGTAGGTGAAACTGTTGGTTTTAAACCTGCCGGAGGCGTGCGTACAGCCGAAGAAGCCGCACAATATCTGGCACTGTCTGCGCGTATCATGGGAGACAAATGGGCCGACTCCCGTCATTTCCGTTTTGGTGCTTCCAGTCTGTTGGGCAATTTATTGACCGCACTTGGGCACCAGGGCCAAAAGCAAAGTAGTGGTTATTGAGATCAATAACCACATATTGAATGCACGTTAAGATAGAGTGCATTACTGCCATTCTTTTCAGATAATGATGATTGGGAGGTCGCTTTGTTTCTGGCACAGGAAATTATCCGCAAAAAACGTGACGGTCACCGATTGAGTGAAGAAGAGATCCGTTTCTTTATTAACGGGGTTCGTGATAATACCGTTTCTGAAGGGCAGATCGCAGCACTGGCGATGACCATTTATTTCCATGATATGACGATGGAAGAGCGTGTGGCACTGACTTTGGCAATGCGCGATTCCGGTACGGTTCTGGATTGGAAAAAATTGAATTTGCATGGCCCGATCGTAGATAAACACTCGACGGGCGGTGTCGGTGATGTGACCTCCCTGATGCTGGGTCCGATGGTAGCCGCCTGTGGGGGCTACGTACCGATGATATCAGGACGTGGTTTGGGGCATACCGGGGGAACGCTGGATAAATTGGAATCCATCCCCGGCTTTGACATTTTCCCTGATGAACAGCGTTTCCGTGACATCATCCGAGATGTGGGCGTTGCGATTATCGGGCAGACTAACTCGCTGGCACCTGCGGACAAACGTTTTTATGCGACTCGTGATATTACTGCCACCGTTGATTCCATCCCTTTGATTACGGCCTCTATTTTAGGCAAAAAACTGGCTGAGGGATTGGATGCGCTGGTTATGGATGTGAAAGTGGGCTCTGGAGCATTCATGCCGACTTATGAACAGTCAGAACAACTGGCAGAATCCATCGTTAGCGTTGCTAATGGTGCGGGTTGCAAGACAACTGCGTTGTTGACGGATATGAATCAAGTTTTGGCATCCAGTGCCGGCAATGCGCTAGAAGTGCGTGAAGCCGTCCAATTTCTGACTGGAGAATACCGTAACCCTCGGTTATTTGAAGTCACTATGGCATTGTCTGCGGAGATGCTGGTATCGGGTAATCTGGCGGCAGATCGTGCCGAAGCACGCCGTAAATTGCAGGTGGTGTTAGACAATGGCAAGGCGGCTGAAACCTTTGGGCGTATGGTCGCGGCACAAAAAGGCCCGGTCGATTTTGTCGAAAATTATGCTCGTTATCTACCGATTGCCTCTTTTAGCAAACCGGTGTTTGCTGGGCAAAATGGCATAATTACTGAAATGGATACGCGGGCATTGGGAATGTCCGTGGTTGCATTGGGAGGGGGTCGCCGCAAAGCCACTGATCCCATTAATTACAGTGTGGGGCTGAGTGATATTGTTGCACTTGGTGCAGTAGTGAACGCAGATACTCCTCTGGCAATGATTTATGCCAATAGCGAAAATGATTGGCAGGAAGCGGCGGAGGTCGTGCGTAAGTCCATCGTTTTGGGAATTGATGTGAGTACCGAAACAAAAGCCGCCACACCGATGGTTTACCGCCATATTGATGGCTAAATCATCATGAATAATGAAAATAGATTTTAACAGCCGACAGTTTCCGCATTGATAGCGTGAATTGACTGACGCAGGAGAAAATTATGAAACGTACGTTCATCATGGTATTGGATTCCTTTGGCATCGGTGCGAGTGCAGATGCAGAGAAATTTGGTGACAAAGGATCTAACACTTTAGGGCATATTGCAGGGCAGTGCGCCCGTGGTGAGGCTGATATCGGCCGCAAAGGGCCATTACAGCTGCCAAACCTGAGCCGTTTGGGGTTGGGTAAAGCAACAGAGGAATCCAGCGGAACCTTCCCGATAGGTTTGGATCAAGATGCCGAAATTATTGGGGCCTACGGCTATGCGAGTGAACTTTCTTCTGGTAAAGACACGCCATCAGGCCACTGGGAAATTGCGGGTGTTCCGGTTCTGTTCGATTGGGGCTATTTCCAGGAATTAGACAACAGTTTCCCACAAGAATTGCTGGATAAACTGGTTGAACGCGCTAATCTGCCGGGCTATCTGGGTAACTGTCACTCTTCCGGTACGGTCATTCTGGATAACTTGGGCGAAGAGCACATGAAAACCGGCAAGCCGATTTTCTATACCTCTGCGGATTCCGTGTTCCAGATTGCCTGCCATGAAGAAACATTCGGCTTGGATCGGCTGTATGAACTCTGTGAAATTGCTCGTGAAGAGTTGAATATAGGTGATTATAACATCGGCCGGGTCATCGCCCGTCCATTTGTGGGTGACAAGGCTGGCGATTTCCAGCGTACCGGCAATCGTCATGATTTGGCGGTTGAACCCCCAGCACCAACCGTACTGAAAAAACTGGTTGACGAAAAACAGGGTGAAGTTGTTTCTATTGGCAAGATCGCAGATATTTATGCTAACGTCGGTATCACCAAAAAGGTCAAGGCAACGGGAATTGATGCACTGTTTGACGCTTCACTGGCTGAAATGGAACAGGCTGGGGATAACACCATCGTATTTACCAACTTTGTTGATTTTGACTCCTCTTACGGCCACCGTCGTGACGTAGCAGGCTATGCAGCGGCGTTGGAACTATTTGACCGTCGCTTGCCAGAAATGCTGAAACAGGTTAAAGAAGATGACATTCTGATCCTGACGGCTGACCACGGTTGTGACCCAACTTGGCCGGGTACGGATCATACTCGTGAGCACATTCCAGTGCTGGTTTATGGGCCGAAAGTTAAACCTGGCTCATTAGGGCATCGTGAAACGTTTGCTGACATTGGTCAGACAGTGGCGAAATACTTCGACCTGACGCCAATGGATTACGGTAAAGTGATGTTCTGATTTTCTCAGGGCAGCCAGTGGGTTGCCCCGATATTCACCTATTTTGATACGTAATAAAAACAAGGAATAGATTTATGGCCACCCCACATATTAATGCTGAGATGGGCGATTTTGCTGATGTTGTTTTGATGCCAGGCGATCCACTGCGTGCAAAATACATTGCGGAAACTTTTTTAGAAGATGTCCGTCAGGTTAACGATGTTCGCGGTATGCTGGGTTTCACCGGTACTTACAAAGGTCGCAAGATCTCTGTCATGGGTCACGGTATGGGGATCCCATCCTGCTCTATCTATGCTAAAGAGTTGATCACCGATTTTGGTGTTAAAAAGATTATTCGCATTGGTTCCTGTGGTGCAGTCAGCCACGATGTCAAAATCCGTGATATTGTGATTGGTATGGGAGCATGTACTGATTCCAAAGTAAACCGCCTGCGTTTTAAAGATCATGATTTCGCGGCGATTGCTGACTTTGATTTGGTTCGCAATGCAGTTGATGCAGCGAAGGCGAAGAATATCAACGCTCGTGTCGGTAATATTTTCTCAGCAGATCTGTTCTATACACCAGATCCACAAATGTTCGATGTGATGGAAAAATATGGCATTCTGGGCGTTGAAATGGAAGCGGCGGGAATTTACGGTGTAGCGGCAGAATTTGGTGCTAAGGCATTGGCAATCTGCACCGTTTCTGACCATATTCGTACTGGCGAACAAACTTCGGCAGAAGAGCGCCAGACAACGTTCAATGACATGATTGAAATTGCCCTTGAGTCAATTTTATTAGGTGATAATTAAAAATTAATAAATAGTTTTATTATTTTATTAATAATAAAAGCCCTTTCCATAATTGGAAAGGGCTTTTTTATTTATTAAGTTTTGTGTTGATGTGTTCGGTTTTGTTAAAGATAAGTTTTACCTATTCATTTAATAGGCACCTCCTTTCGGACTAATTTGCTTAAAAAATGAATGAAAAAATTAAATTTAACAGAATTAAAACTATTTAATCTTAGTGATATTTTAAATTGGTAATTAGCTTGATAATTATCTTAATTAGGTAAATATTTTGGTTTTATTTTAACTAAAGCCATAAAATCCATAATAAAAACCATAGCTTAGGCTTAGGTCGATATAATAAAATATTTTTTTCTGTCAGGTCGAAAAAATTGAATGATAAAGCAACGCAAACTAAGATCCTAAATTACTGATCGTTGCTCGATATAACTCAGGCTAATAATCCAAATTTAAAAAATTATTAGTAAAATATACTACTCATTCCACGTACTTTTTTATAAAAACTCATATTTTATATGAAGTTAAAACAGATCTTTAGTTTTATTGCCTGAAATTTGACTTAAGACTTATTCTGTAGAATGATATTGCCAGTTTGGTTTATTTTGACCTGTTATTAATTTCGTCAAAAAACTAAATAATCATTCGCCTAAGTGTCAGAAATTAATTTCTGTGCTTCGGCTTCCTGTTGGCTATGAGTATCTATATCTTTAAATTAAAGGCACAAGTTAAATTATGAAACTTAATAAATTGGCGATGGTTCTGGGTTTTGGTGTAGCTTTGACGGCTGGTGCGGCAAGCGCAGCTAACCAAGGTAGCGGCACAGTTAAATTCAGCGGTTCTATTATTGATGCACCTTGCTCAATCAAAAACACCAATATTGACGTTGATCTGGGCGCAGTTTCTAGCCATATTCTGAAAGATGGTGGTACTTCAACACCTAAAGCGTTCAAAATTGAATTAAAAAACTGTACTGCTGAAACCAAAAATGGTGTGAAAACAACCTTTACTGGTGCAGAAGCTGATGAAAAAGGTTTATTAGGCATTGAAGGTCCTGCATCCGGTGCTGCAATCGTTATCACCAATGCGGGTAATAAGCCGATTCCTCTGGGTACAGAATCAGATAAATTTTCTTTGCACGAAGGTAGCAATGATCTGAATTTTGCCGCACACCTGAAAGGCATTACCACAGCACAAGGAGCAGATGGTAAAAATCAGCACAGTGTAATCAAACCAGGTGAATTCACTGCCATCGCAAACTTTACTTTAAACTACCTGTAATATTATTCATTAGTTAACGGGTAATTTTTAGTCATTGAATGTCAGGAAACTAACTGCCATTGTTATTATAGGTTTCCTGATAATTGATAGTTTATTCAGGGTATTTCTCGGATATAACACGTTAGCAGAACATTACTACAATATGATGTAGTAGGATCTGTTTTATTGATTTAAGTTAATAGTATTGAAAATTAAGTCATTAACGTGTGCCATTAACGAAATTATCTATGATAGAAGTAAATTGAAATACCCTTTTTTTATTTATTTAACCAGCGGTATTCTCTAAGTACAAAGAAGAGAAAGCGTGAGATATTACGAATAAGCAGGACATATGGCAACCTCTGTGACACCAGTATCGGTCGAGATCTTCAATTTAGATCGATGAAATTTAATAATGCCATGTATCAGGTGAGAAGCCCTGTATTCTCGCTCGTTTGGCAGTATCAGACAGCGGCTAAATGCAAATTGGATTATTAACGATTTATCGTTCAGAGGGTGCTATGGCTTTGTTTTCAAATTCCATGAATCATAATTTTTCAGCTATTAATATAAAAAACAACATTAATAAAGAGAACGTCGCTGATAAAAAAACAGCGGATAATAAAGCGAAAATAGCTAATAGAATAAAATCAGTCCGCTTTAAAAATAAAATTAAACCTCTTTCCTCATTGGTATTGTTTGCACTGGCGGGTATGCAAACAGCATATTCTAATCCATCAATTGAATTCAATATCGACGCGCTGGATGTCGGTGAACGTGCCAATATCGATTTGGATAAATTCTCCCGCGCAGGCTATATCATGCCTGGTAACTATATTATGGGTGTCCGGATGAATAAAAATGAATTTCCGGACATGTATTCGATTGATTTTACCCCACAACCCGATGACCCCAAAAGTAGCGAAGCCTGCATATCCCCTGAATTGGTGAAGCAAATAGCACTGAAACAGGAGTGGGCAGAAAAATTAGGTTGGCAGAATGATGGAAAGTGTCTTGATCTCGGCAGTTTGCCAGGCATGTCAGCCAGAGGGGATCTGGCAACTTATACCCTGTATTTAATTGTTCCACAGATCTATCTGGAATATGACTTGCCGGATTGGGATCCGCCTTCCCGCTGGGATAACGGTGTACCTGGAGTATTGTTTGACTATAACGTCAATGCGCAGACATCTAAACCCACCCATGGCAGTAGCAACCAGCAGGTGAGTGCTAACGGAACAGCAGGTATGAATGCGGGCGCATGGCGTTTTCGGGCTGATTGGCAGGCTAATTATAACCGTTCGAAAACCAAGGATAATAAACAGGGGGCTTCTGGAGAAAGGGAGCGTGATTGGGATTGGAGCCGTTACTACCTGTATCGCGCTATACCTCGCCTTCAGGCTCAATTGACGTTTGGGGAAGATTACCTGAATTCCAATATCTTCGATAGTTTCCGTTATACGGGGATGAGTCTGGTGACGGATGACAATATGCTGCCGCCAAACTTGCGTGGATACGCCCCCGAAGTTTCTGGAGTCGCGAGAACCAATGCCAAGGTTACTGTACGCCAGCAGGGGCGAGTGCTGTATGAAACTCAGGTTGCGCCCGGCCCGTTCCGCATTCAGGATCTCAGTGATGCAGTAACGGGAAATCTGGATGTCAGAGTAGAAGAACAGGATGGTGGCATACAGGAATTTCAGGTTAATACGGCTACAGTTCCTTATCTGACTCGCCCCGGACGCGTGCAGTATAAATTGGTCGGTGGGCAATCGACCAATGACAAACATCGTCGGGAAGGGCCCGCGTTTGGGTTGGGCGAATTCTCCTGGGGGATTAATAACGGCTGGTCATTGTATGGCGGATTGCTGGGAGCAGGGGATTACAACGCCTTGTCTCTGGGGATTGGCCGTGACTTGATGATGCTCGGTGCGTTGTCTTTTGACATCACGGAATCAAGGGCAAGACTACCGAAAGAGAATAAAACCTTTACGGGTGGTTCATATCGTCTCAGTTATTCGAAACGTTTCGAGCAATACAATAGTCAGGTGACATTTGCGGGGTATCGTTTCTCCGAGCGTAATTTTATGAGTATGGCGCAATATATCGACCGCCGTTACCGCGATGTTAACTCTGATAATGGAAAAGAACTTTATACCCTGATTTTCAGTAAACAATTTAAGGATCTTGGTCTTAATGCCCATATTAACTATAGCCATCAAACCTACTGGAACAGGCCAACCAATGATCGCTATAACATATCGCTGTCCAAATATTTGGATATTGGGAGTTATAAAAATATCAATGTGAACTTATCCGCCTATCGCAACAATTTTGACAATAAAAAAGATGATGGCGTGTATCTGAATCTGTCTATTCCGTGGGGAGAGAGCGGAACACTTAGCTATAACGGTTTGGCCAATCGTCAGGGTAATTCGCATATGGCTGGTTATTTCAACCGCATTGATGAGCGCAATAACTATCGTATCTCAGCAGGTAGCAGCATTAGCGGTAAGGCAGCGGCAGATGGTTATTACACTCATTATGGTGACAAAACGTTGCTGACTGCCAGTGCCAGTTATCAGGATGGCGGGTATACCTCCGCAGCACTTGGTCTTCAAGGTGGAGTGACCGTGACAGCAAATGGCGCAGCATTGCATCGCATCAATCTTCCTGGCGCAACTCGCCTGATGGTGGATACAGAAGGTGTGAGTGATGTGCCGGTCAGAGGGTACGGTTCTGTCGTTCATACAAACTACTTTGGTAAGGCAGTGCTTGCAGATGTAAATCACTATTACCGCAATTCTGCAAACATTGATTTAGACAACTTGCCGGATAACGTAGAAGCCCTGCGTTCTGTGCAACAGGCAACACTGACAGAAGGTGCGATTGGTTATCGGAAGTTCCAGGTGATGTCAGGATTTAAAGCGATGACCGTTATCCGTTTGCCTGATGGTTCATTCCCACCTTTCGGTGCTTCTGTCATGAACACCGCTCAACGGGAAATTGGGATTGTCAGTGATGATGGGTATGCCTATCTGAGTGGAATGAATGCCGGTGAGAAATTGCAGGTGCATTGGAATGGCGGGGCTCAGTGTGAAATCACTGTACCGCAAGAAATATCCGAAGCATCTTTGACTTCATTTTTACTACCTTGTCAGTTTTTAAAAGGTGAACATAAGTAAATTGCAATAAGACAAGCCAGAAAGTTGAATTGAAGTGGCGTATTATGTTGCTGATTTAACATGGAAAGTATTGTTGTTAGCAGAGCAATCTAAAAACGAATCTCTTTTGAGAATGGGCAAGTAATAATGAAAATGAAAAAAACTCTAATGGTAACCGCTATGACGGTGACAAGCCTGATGCCAGCTTATCAGGCAATGGCTGCGATGGCGCTGGATCGTACCCGGGTAATTTTTAATGGGGATGTAAAATCCGTTAGTTTGAATATTGAAAACCAGCATGTCGATTTGCCTTATCTGGCACAGGCGTGGATTGAAGATGACAAGGGAAATAAGATTAATGGCCCGCTCGTGGTAGTTCCTCCTGTACAGCGTGTTGAAGCCGGAGCGAAGAGCCAAGTCAAAATTCAAACATTACCGACAATAGCCGAATTGCCTCAAGACAGAGAAAGCCTGTTCTATTTCAATTTGCGTGAAATTCCACCACGCAGCAATAAACCTAATGTGCTGCAAATTGCGTTGCAGACCCGAGTGAAGTTGTTCTATCGCCCGGAAGCCGTCATTGCACGTCGTATCGATCTTGATAACCCATGGCAGGAAAAACTCACTTTGACCCGTCAGGCAAATCAATATCTGGTGAGTAACCCGACATCTTATTACATCACCATTTCGGAAGCCTCTAATAAGGTTAATGGCAAGAGTGTCGATGGTTTTCAACCTTTGATGCTGGCACCCAGAAGTAGTGAAAAGCTTGGGGGAGACTTCAGTGCACTGGGCAATGCGCCGGTACTGACCTATGTCAATGATTATGGTGGACGCCCACAGCTGACATTTAGTTGTAATGGCAATACTTGCACGGTTGCGAAAACCACAGTGGAAGAAAACTGATCGAACCTTGTGGATGACGCCCCATCGGTCGTCATGCTGATGGGAACTTTAAAGTCTAATTAACCGGATCGTGATGGCTTTTTTTTTGGGTAAATGTTGGGGTAAAGAATAATGAGTCCGTTAAATATGAAGCTATCCAAATATGTACTGCCAGCCCTGTTTATTTTCGGCATTGGTGGCCAGAAAAGTGCCTATGCACAAGATAGCCTGCGCCAGGATGTCAAAATTACGCTGACTGTACTCGCTGCTCCCTGTGTGATTAAGACAGAAGATAAAGCGATGGAGGTGTATTTGGGACGTATTCTTAACCGTGACCTTTATCAGAATCACCGCACTCCAGGCCAGCATTTTGAACTGCATCTGGAGGAGTGTGATCCCCGTGTCGCACAAAGCCTCAAGATTAAGTTTATGGGGCCAGAGAGTCGTGCACTGCCCGGATTGCTGGCATTTGGTGCTGGCAGCCGGGCTTCCGGTGCCGCTATTGGTATGGAGAGCATAGATGGCAAGCCACTTCCTTTTAACAAAGTCAGTAAATTTCCGCTCTCTCGTACCAGTAGCAGTAATGTGATTCCGTTTCGAGCGTATGTACAAGCTGAACCCCGCGCCCTCCAGCAAAATAGGATTGGTGCTGGTGCATTTAATGCAATTGCGACCTTTGAAGTCAGTTATGAGTAATGATGCTGACTTATTTTTCGCTCACAATTTTTAGCCAGAGTTTGATGCTATTTAGGGGAATAAATTATGCGCCATATTAAGAAATCACTGATGAAATTCATAGCATTGCTGTTTTTCTTAAGTGCCTCATATGCTTATGGTGGCGCTTATGTTATGGCGGTTGATACTCAGCCATCAGGTAATCAGGCTGTCACGACCATGGAAATTATCGCCTGGACAGAGGAGGAAGGGGCGCCAAACCCTTGTTATGGTAGCAGGCGATGTTATGTCGGGCCTGATGTTTGGTATACGAATGGTGGTAGGCCAGGTATGTATGGTTCCTGCATTGGAGCTGGTGCGTGTTTGAATGACGCCAATCGATACCGTACTGCGGAAGAGGTCATGCAGGCTTATAAAAGGAAACTGGGTATTCCTTTTAGAACAAGATTTACCATCATGACTGGGGATGCTGATTGTGTAGGGTTGTTCTACTCCTATGAAATATCAAGGGGTTATGGTTCAGCGGACAAATTCCCTAATTCCACTTGCGGTAAGTTACCCCCAAAAAATCAGAATTGCTCTATTTCTGTGCCTTCTGAAATTGCTTATGGCGCATTAAAAGCATCAGACGTCAATAATGCGACGCGTTCGATCACGGGGCAGGTGAAATGTGCTCTTAAGGGAGACTTCCGATTAGAAGGTTTCTCAATCGGTAGAGAAGCAAAAATTTATTTGGATTCTAACCGACAGATGTATTCCACATTGCAGATTAATGGGCGGGAAGCAATGGACGGTGTGTCTTTTAAGGCGAAAGGAAGAGATCAACCAGAAAATTTCACGCTGACATCCATATTGCGCACGATCACACCACCCAAAGCCGGTAAATATGAAGGTATCGCAGTAGTTTTATTAAGTTATAACTAATTGAGAGTAAAGATATCATGCGAGTCAGTATGCTGGTAGGAAAACGAATCCAAATGAAAAGGAAAGAAATTGGGATGACAGTAGCAGAGCTGGCGGACAGAATTAGCGTTAGCCAGCAGCAATTGTCGCGTTATGAACGAGGAACCAATAAAATCAGTCTGGAACATTTGGTTGATGTTTCCATTGCTTTGAAAACGCCCGCTGATTGGTTTTTAGAAGATTGCTTCAATAAAACCCAAGTCCATGTTAAGAATCAATATGCCTTTGTGGCGGAAACAATTTTGGACTTATATTGATATCAGATAGAAAAAGAATGAATAAATCGATAAGTCAAAGCCATTCCTGTTCGGAATGGCTTTTTTTGCCAGAAATACCCATCAGATAATACGTGACCTAAATACGGTATTTGGTTAACAATTAGTACCAAACTGTTAACTGAAGAAGATTAATCCTAATTTTGTTATTTTTTAAGTTGATTATTCCAACATAATTGATAATTTTAATTTATATATCTTTCGATATAAAACAATTTAAATGAGTATTCACCGAAGTAGAAAAACAGGAAAATTCTGATGATGGAGTAAGGGGATATGACACATAAAAAGAAGGGGTTATTTTCTACATTGTAATCAATCTATTACTTTGATTCTTTCGGATGAAATGAGAATAAACGGATTGCAAAAAGTAGGATAATTGACGGGTTAACAGTTTGGTACTAATTGTAGACAATTTTCGTTTCCCTCTTTCCTGCCAGATAGTCCCGAAACGACCCGCATTACTCGCAGTATAACGTACAGTATGGCGAATATTCCGATGCCCTAAATAGTCCTGAATCAAGCGGGTATCCACGCCATTGTCCGCCAGCGCGTAGCCGCAGGAATGTCGTAGCATGTGCGGATTCGCGCAAACCGCTAAATTGGCCTGTAAACTCGTTTGTCGGATGATTTTATAAAACTGCTGGCGGGACATCCGTACGCCTGTGCGCGACAAGAATAACCAGTCATTCTGCTCACTGTTTTTGTACTTCTGACGTTGGGCAAGCCACTGGCGTATCAGTTGAACCTCCCGCATCACCATCGGATGAATTGTGGAAAAACCATTCTTCAGGCGCTGTACACGCAGCTTTTTCCCCTCCAAATCCGCATCAGAAAGCTTTAGCCCAAGCAATTCAGAAACCCGGAAACCATGAATAAAGCCCATAAATATCATGCATATATTCCGTTCGGCATGAGGATGTTTTCCCAACTCTTTGATCAATATTTCAATCTCCGAGTGGGTTAAGTAATTACGTTTTTTCATGATGTTTAACACAGTATTTGACTCCTTACGATTATCAAAGATGCCTAATATGATTCTTGCTGATTATTCACAGACTGCAACATTAGGGTTCAGTAATAAATGATGTGATGATAAAAATACACAGTCATTTATCTGTGAAAATAGGGGCTTATGCAGGAAAAACAGGAAAGAAGACCATCTGAATGCAGCATAAACACTGAATTCAGATGAAATGATGAAGTGGGGAAGAAGGTTAGCGTCGAGAGGCGTCGCTTTTATTTTCTCGATCCTCATCAAAGGATTTGGTATTGGCGGTCAAGAGATAAGGTGATTGCTGCCAGCGGCTGGGAGTGAGTTGGAGTAAGTTATGTGCCAGAACAAACCCAATCGCCAATGCCAGCAGGATCATGATCCTGAGTAAATTCGTCGTATTATCCACCTGCTTGGCTTCTGTTTCTAGCCTGTGACTATCCAGTGTCAGGCGGAGAAAACCTTTTGGTTCATTTTTGCCGGGTATGGGGACAACGAGCTGCTGATTGAAGTAGCTGCCTGATTTTTTGCCATCTAACGATAACCGGTCACGAACAGAAATTGGCTCACCACTCCGCGCGATCTGGGTGCCATTTTCCAGATAAACACTGGCATCCAAAATGCGACTTTTGCTGGTCAGATAGTTCAGGTTGGCTACAATCTTTTTATTATTAAGATCTTTGCTACCATTCTCCATATAATCAGACAAGCTGTATGCTACCTGTTTTGCCAGAGTTTTCGCCAGATCTTCAAACTGATTTACCTGAGCCTGTTGCTGAGAACGACTGAAATAGGAGACACCCTGCAGCAGTAATACCAGCAGTGCTATACATATTAAAATAATCGCCGTCTTATGCAGTCGAAATTTCAGTTTTGCTTTGATCATCGTTATTCCATCCATGCTTTGGAACACATCATGTTGCCAGATGCTGTATTGATAGGATAGTTTGAAAAGCATTTTTTGCCTGCCAAAATTACACGGAATTACAGGAGTCGATGTTCATGTCTAATAATCTGGCCTACCGTTACCTACCCGATGAGATCCATAAATGGCCGGGATTACCGTTATCTCTCAGTGGCGACGAAGTGATGCCGCTGGACTATCGCGCAGGGGACAGTGGCTGGTTACTGTACGGCCGCGGTTTGGATAAACAGCGTATTAGCGATTTTCAGCATCGTCTGGGCGTTGCCATTGTCGTGGTCTCTTCATGGCGTATTGATGATTATCAAGTGGTCCGCATTGCCGGCAGTCCTTCTCCACGTATTAAACGGTTGGCGGATGAGTGCAGTCTTGATGTCGTTCCTCTGGGGCAGATCCCACGCCTGCGTTCACCGGGTCTGTTAGTGATGGATATGGATTCGACCGCCATTCAGATTGAGTGCATTGATGAAATTGCCCGTCTGGCGGGCGTCGGCGATAAGGTGGCTGCCATCACGGAGCGCGCGATGCAGGGAGAGCTGGACTTTTCAGAAAGCCTGCGTGAACGGGTTGCTCAACTGGCAGGTGCAGATGCATCAATATTACAGCAGGTGATGGAAACCCTTCCCCTCATGCCAGGGCTGACGAGTCTTGTCCGCAAGTTACAGTCGCTGGATTGGCATGTTGCGATTGCATCGGGAGGTTTTACCTTCTTTGCGGATAACCTTCGTCAGCAGCTACGTCTGTTTGCTGCGGTTGCCAATCAACTTGAGGTCAAAGATGGCAAATTGACGGGTAAGGTCAAAGGGCCGATTGTTGATGCAAAATACAAAGCAACCACGTTGGTACGGCTGGCAAAAGAGCTGAATATCCCACTGAGTCAAACCGTGGCAATTGGGGATGGTGCTAACGACTTGAAAATGATCCGCAAGGCGGGGCTGGGAATTGCCTATCATGCAAAACCTAAAGTGTATACGCAGGCCAAAGTAGGCATTCGCCATGCTGATTTGATGGGGGTTCTGTGTGTTTTGAGCGGTGGTTTAAAACACGAAGAGCGTTAATGTTGGTTTTCTGGCCGCCAAAGGCAGCCATATAAGGGAGTACAGAGTGGCAAAAGCAGTAAAAAGGGCATTTGTCTGTAACGAATGTGGCGCGGATTATCCCCGCTGGCAGGGGCAATGTACCGCATGCCACGCATGGAATACCATTACGGAAGTGCGTTTGGCCGCCGCTTCATCTTCCCGCAGTGAGCGTTTCAGTGGCTACGCGGGAGAGGTCAGTATCAGCAAAGTACAGAAACTCGCTGAAATCAGTCTGGAAGAGTTGCCGCGATTTTCGACTGGGTTTAAAGAATTTGACCGTGTGCTGGGGGGTGGCGTTGTACCCGGCAGCGCGATTTTGATTGGCGGAAATCCCGGTGCGGGGAAAAGTACTCTGCTATTACAGACCATGTGCCAGTTATCTGAACAGATGAAAACGCTGTATGTGACAGGGGAAGAATCATTGCAGCAGGTGGCGATGAGGGCACATCGGTTGGGATTACCGACGGATAAATTGAATATGCTGTCAGAAACGAGCATTGAGCAGATTTGTCTGATTGCCGAACAGGAACAGCCTAAATTGATGGTGATCGACTCTATTCAAGTCATGCACATGGCGGATATTCAATCTTCACCGGGCAGTGTCGCGCAGGTCAGAGAAACGGCGGCTTATTTGACACGGTTTGCGAAAACGCGTGGTGTAGCCATTATCATGGTTGGGCATGTGACAAAAGATGGCTCTCTGGCAGGGCCAAAAGTGCTGGAGCACTGCATAGATTGCTCGGTAATGCTGGATGGTGAGGCGGATTCCCGTTTTCGGACTCTGCGCAGTCATAAAAACCGTTTTGGTGCGGTAAATGAGCTGGGTGTGTTTGCCATGACCGAGCAGGGATTGCGGGAAGTGAGTAACCCTTCAGCGATTTTCTTGAGCCGAGGAGATGAGGTTACGTCGGGAAGTTCCGTGATGGTCGTATGGGAAGGTACCCGTCCTCTGCTAGTGGAGGTTCAGGCGCTGGTTGATCACTCCATGCTGTCCAACCCGCGTCGAGTCGCTGTGGGGCTTGAGCAAAATCGACTGGCGATTCTACTGGCTGTTTTACATCGGCATGGTGGTTTGCAAATGGCTGACCAAGACGTCTTTGTTAACGTCGTTGGGGGGGTGAAAGTGACAGAAACCAGTGCTGACCTTGCGTTATTGCTTTCTTTGGTTTCCAGTTTCCGCGATCGCCCTTTGCCTCGTGATCTGGTGGTATTTGGTGAAGTTGGTCTGGCAGGGGAAATTCGCCCCGTCCCCAGTGGCCAGGAACGCATTTCAGAAGCAGCCAAACATGGCTTTAAACGTGCTATTGTGCCTCACGCCAACATGCCGAAAAAAGCATTGCCAGAGATGAAAGTGTTTGGTGTCAAAAAATTGGCAGATGCATTATCTGTGCTGGATGAGTTGGATGACTGATTAAGAACCTATCTGATTGCCTGCTATCATCAGGTTGACTGTGGTAGGCAATCAGACACCTTTTCAATAATTGTCCCATTTTTTCCTAATACCTTGATTTTTAGAAAATTCAGTTTTTACATTCGACTCAAATAAATATGCGAATTTTTGAGTGATATTTTTCTTCATTTAATCCAAATGAAAAATCAGCTAGTGGTACGTTATACTGCTCAAATTTTCCTACTCTTATCGAATTAAATTATTTATTTATAATAAATACCCTTTGGAATTACAGTGGAATTTAATTCAGAAAATAACGGCATAAATTTCATTGTGATTCAGCGAAATTTCACTTATTGCACTCAATAATGAGCTCTTTAATTAACTTTTCACCTAAACTAATAATTTAATATTGGTTTGTTTTATTTTATGAATATCTAAAATTATTTAATTTTAAATGCTATTAATGGTTAGGATAACAAGATTTCATTCCAAAATATCAATAAACAACCAATTTTATTTTTACCTTTCACAACAAGCGTGTTATTTTGTTTAGTATACTAAACATAGGGGGTTTTATGGGGCAATTTGACTACTTGAAAGAAGCTATTAAACAAGCGAGTTACACATTGCAGCAAGTGGCTGATGCCTGTGGAATGACAAAAGGCTATTTGAGTCAACTTATTAATGGCAAAATAAAGAGTCCGAGTGCGCAGAAACTGGCATCTATTCATCAATATTTAGGATTAGCGTATCCCATGGAAAAGAAAACAGTCGGTGTGGTGTTTGGTAAATTTTATCCGTTGCATACTGGGCATATTTATTTGATCCAGCGAGCATCCAGTCAGGTTGATGAATTGCACGTCGTCCTCTGTTATGACGAATTGCGGGATCGTGAATTGTTCATCAACAGTTCTATGTCTCAGCAACCCACAGTCAGTGACCGCCTGAGATGGCTTTTACAAACGTTCAAATATCAAAAAAGTATCCACATTCACGCTTTTGATGAACATGGCATGGAGCCTTATCCGAATGGCTGGGAAATATGGAGCCGGGGAGTGAAGGCATTCATGGCAGAAAAGAGCATCAATCCTGAATATATCTATTCCAGTGAAGCGCAGGATGTAGCACGTTATAAAGAATATTTCGATATTGAAACCATTCTTATTGATCCACAACGTTCATTCATGAATATCAGCGGCAGCCAGATACGGCAGGCACCTTTCCGCTATTGGGAATATATTCCAACAGAAGTGAAGCCATTTTTTGTGCGCACCGTCGCAATTCTGGGTGGTGAGTCGAGTGGTAAATCCACACTGGTGAACAAGTTAGCCAATATGTTTAACACCACCAGCGTATGGGAATATGGGCGAGAATACGTGTTCTCCCACTTGGGAGGGGATGAAATGGCCCTGCAATACTCAGATTACGATAAAATTGCATTGGGACATGCACAATATATTGATTTTTCAGTTAAATATGCCAATAAAGTTGCTTTTATTGACACTGATTTTGTGACGACACAGGCATTTTGCAAGCGTTATGAAGGAAAAGAGCATCCTTTTGTACAGGCGATGATTGATGAATATCGATTTGATCTGGTCATTCTGTTAGAAAACAACACACCGTGGGTGGCTGATGGGCTAAGAAGTTTAGGTAGTGAACGGGAACGTAAAGAGTTTCAGCAGTTACTTGAGAGTTTGCTAAAGAAAAATAACGTCGATTATGTTTGTGTCAACTCAGCAGACTATGATCAACGTTTTCTGCGCTGTGTTGAGTTAGTTCAACACATGTTAATGGCGTAACTAACTTTTATATATAAAAATAGATTTAATTTATATTATTATCATAATTAATTCATGGTAATCTATTTTCCACAGTGATTCTTAGCATTATTGTTTTTTATTCTTAACTAACTTTAATTGAATGTTTCTTGTGGTTATTTTTACAATGGTAATAAAATAAATTGTGATAATAATATTTTTTGATGCTTGAATTCTATCGTTTTGACTTGAATTGTAGAGAAATAAGTCATTTAATGAACAGACCTATTGATTTATTTATATAAAATTTATTAGTTATTAACAAACCCACAGATATATTAGGTGTTTTACCAAAAGTGGAGGTAATGTAAAGAAAATATTAAACTACTGAAGTAACCATGATGATTTTTTTCCTTATTATCTAAATGGAATAAAAATAGAAAAACTTATGCTATTTTTATTTGGCTTGTATTTGCCTTATGCATAATTAATTAATATTGTTAAATTTTTATTCTAAGATTAGGAAATATCTTATTTATTATATGCTCATTGTAAATAATAATTGACATAATATGAGTATATCCTTATCAGGATGTTTCACATATAAACTATTTTTATTTGTACAATGTTTAATAGACATTAGTAGTATCACAAATGAATCTAGGCAGCATATGTTAAGGAAAAAGCTTTAATCTTTTAACCTAATTGTGTTGAGAATATGAACTTAAATCAATTTAAATCGATTGAGGTTATCAATATTTCATATGGTTTGACTGACAATTCAGTTAATCATGAAATGATTTCAGATATCACATTTTCTATTATACCAGGTGAAATTACTTTGATAACAGGACCGAAAGCATCGACCAATAGCACATTGCTATCGATTGCGTCGGGTATGTTACAACCAGATCAAGGAGATGTATTAATTAATAATAACAAGTTGAAACTAATGAATGATATCGAATTAGGAAAGTTTCACTCTGAAAGTAGCGGGTTTATTTTTCATGACTTTAATTTATCCAATAAACTGACGCTCTTAGATAACTTGTTATTATCAACTTCTTATGGATTAACTCTTTCTAGTGAGCAAGCGACAAAAATCGCGCAGAAATCATTGGATATTGTCAAATTGGGTCATAAGAGCCGTTATTACCCTGGCGAGCTATCTGAGAACGAAAAACAGCTGGCTGCGATGGCAAGAGCGATAGTCAGAAGACCTGAATATCTATTTGCCGATGATCCGACACGTAACTTGGGTCATAAGGAGTTTCAGATGTTCGTCGATATCTTTAAATTTATTGCGCACGAACAAAAAGGCACGGTTGTGATTGCTTCTCAAGATAACCGTCTGGTTCAATACGCTGATAGCATGATTACGTTAGAAAGGGGGAAGGTCGTTAAGACTTATGAATCCTTTCAAGAAAAAAGAGTGATGGTGTAGTCGTTATATCCCAATAAACTTCAAGTTGCAGCCAACAAAGCAGCAATTTGAAAGATGAAGGGGATAAGTCAACTCGGAAAAACGGCCTGATATCAGGCCGTTTTCGCTATCAGGTTTATTTACTGATTTTTTTATATTTAATGCGGTGTGGCTCCAGTGCAGCAGCCCCCATTGTCCGCTTTTTATAATCTTCGTATTCGCTGAAGTTTCCTTCAAAGAAAGCGACTTTACCTTCATCTTGATAATCAATGATGTGTGTCGCAATACGGTCAAGGAACCAGCGGTCATGGGAAATAACCATCGCACAGCCCGGGAATTCCAACAGGGCGTTTTCCAGTGCTCGCAGAGTTTCGATATCCAGATCATTGGTGGGTTCGTCAAGTAGCAGCATGTTGCCGCCAACTTGCAGCAGTTTGGCTAAATGCAGACGGCCACGTTCACCACCAGACAATTCGCCGACACGTTTGCCTTGATCTACGCCCTTGAAGTTAAAGCGGCCAACATAGGCACGGCTTGGAATTTCAAAGTTGCCGATCCGCATGATGTCCTGACCACCGGAAACCTCTTCCCAAACGGTTTTCTTATCATCCATGCTATCGCGGAACTGTTCAACGGAAGCTAGCGTAACGGTTTCACCCAGAGAGACTGTACCAGAATCAGGTTGCTCTTGACCGGACAGCATACGGAACAGGGTTGATTTACCTGCACCGTTCGGGCCGATGATCCCAACAATCGCCCCTTTTGGCAGAGAGAAGTTCAGGTTGTCGATTAAAACCCGATCGCCATAAGATTTGGTCAGGTTGGTCACTTCCAGCACTTTATCACCCAGACGTGGGCCTGGTGGGATAAATAATTCACTGGTTTCATTACGTTTCTGGTAATCAACGTTATTGAGTTCTTCAAAGCGAGCCAGACGCGCTTTACCTTTTGCCTGACGTCCTTTCGGATTTTGGCGTATCCATTCAAGTTCTTTTTCAATGGATTTGCGGCGAGCAGCTTCTGAGGAGGCTTCTTGTGCCAGACGTGCGTCTTTTTGTTCCAGCCATGAAGAGTAGTTGCCTTCCCATGGAATGCCTTCGCCACGGTCCAGTTCCAAAATCCAGCCAGCAACGTTATCGAGGAAATAACGGTCATGGGTAATAGCAACGACGGTGCCTTCATAATCGTGCAGGAAGCGCTCCAGCCATGCGACAGATTCGGCATCAAGGTGGTTGGTGGGTTCGTCGAGCAGCAGCATGTCTGGCTTTTCCAGCAGCAAGCGGCAAATCGCGACTCGGCGACGTTCACCTCCTGACAGATGTTCAATCTTGGCATCCCATGCAGGCAGGCGCAGGGCATCAGCCGCTCGCTCCAGTTGGTTATCCAGATTATGCCCGTCATGGGATTGGATAATCGCTTCCAGTTGACCTTGCTCTTTTGCCAGCTTGTCAAAATCTGCATCAGGATCGGCGTAAGCAGCATAGACTTCATCAAGACGCGTCAGCGCATTTTTGACTTCGCCGACTGCTTCTTCCACAGCTTCGCGAACGGTATGTTCAAGGTTGAGCTTTGGTTCCTGCGGCAGATAACCAATTTTAATGCCGGGTTGTGGACGAGCTTCTCCTTCAATATCGTTATCGATACCCGCCATGATGCGCAGTAAGGTCGATTTACCCGCACCATTGAGGCCGAGAACACCAATTTTTGCTCCAGGGAAAAAACTCAGAGAAATATTTTTCAGAATATGCCTTTTGGGGGGAACAATTTTACCAACCCTGTGCATACTATAAACATATTGAGCCAATGTAATTTACCTTTTATTAATAAGGGAATTTTGAAATTCGTTTGCGTTTATGGGGCTTGGAGGGCGCATTTTACCCTAAATTTTACGTATCGTGTTGCTACCTGATTAGCACGAGTTCAAGCATCCAATTACCGCAAACGGTAAAAACCATCTGTGCGGAACGTGTGTTTATGAGAGGGATCCCCGTTCCTGTCTGACGATTGTATTCACTGTGGGACGGAATACAAATGAGATTATGTGTGTTCTTCTAAACGACACTTTCATAAAAATCTTATCGTTATGAATTCACTGTTGTAATCAATCATGTCAATAATATGATTATAATTGAATAGCATTTTTGTATTGGTGGTTATCCGTTTAGTCCTTTGGAGGAGCATGTAGCAATGAATAAATGGCGGCATTTTACGATGGCTGTGGGTCTGGTTTTTGTTGCTGGGGCAGCACATGCGGATTCTTTGGACGCCCAACGTGAGCGATATCAAGCGGTAAAGCTGGCGTGGGAGGCGAAAAATATGGCGGAAGTTGAACGATTGATGCCAACGCTGAAAGATTATCCCCTATATCCTTATCTCGAATATCGCCAGTTAACTCAAGATTTGGATATCGCCACGCCTCAGCAAATCCGCCACTTTATTGATACTTATCCGACTTTACCACCGGCGCGTTCTCTGACATCCAAATATATCAATTCGCTGGCAAGCCATGGAGACTGGTCTGGTATTTTGGCATTCAGTCCAAATGCACCAAGAGCTGTTATGACGCGCTGCAATTATTACTTTGCTAAATGGGCTACTGGAAAACAGCAAGTAGCATGGAAAGGTGCCCAAGAACTGTGGTTGAGTGGCAACACATTGCCCGGCAGTTGCGATAAGCTGTTTGATGTCTCGGAACAGGCTGGGTATTTATCTGCAAATTTAATTTTTCAGCGAATGGAATTGGCGATTAAATCAAATAACACTCAATTGGTTAATTATCTTATTAAGCGTTTGCCTTTGAGCTATCGGAGCTTGAGTGAGAATTTACTGAAATTGCAAAATGATCCTGCCTTCGTTGAACATTTTGCCCAAGCGCTCACACCAACAGATTTTACCCGCTCCGTTGTCATGACGACTTTTTCTCGCTTTGCCCGTAAAGACGCAGAACTTGCCAGACACAGTATTCCGGCCATTGTTCGGGCGCAGAAAATGAATGACTCTGAGCATCAACTGTTAAAAGATGCAGTGGCATGGAATTTGATGAGCAATGTCACACCAGAGCAGGCGAAATGGCGGGATGACGCTATACGAGATTCACAATCTACCAATCTGCTTGAGCGACGCGTCCGTTTGACACTGCAAGATGGCGATGAAAAAGGGCTGGCACAGTGGCTGTCGTTGCTTCCTAAAAGTATTCTGCAAAAAAAAGAAGAGTGGCAATACTGGAGTGCCATTGTCTTGCTTAATGAAGGTGAGCAAGCAGACGGCGAAGCAATATTGCACAACCTTAGGGAAAAGCGTGGCTTTTATTCAATGGTGGCTGCGCAGAAATTGAATATCACTTATCCATTGATGATTGGTAGAGCAGAAAAACCAGATGATTCGATTGCAAAAATGCAGGAAATAAAGCGTATCCATGAGTTGATATATTGGCGTATGGATAATCTGGCGAACTCAGAGTGGGATAACTTTGTTTCTTCACAAAGTCCGTTAAAGCAGCAACAGTTGGCGCGTTACGCTTTTGAACAGCATTGGCCAGAACTCAGCGTGCAGGCTACCATTACGGGTAATATGTGGGATCATCTTGAGGAGCGTTTCCCTCTGGCATGGCAGAATGAATTTGCGAATTTTACTGCCGATAAAAATATTTCACAAAGTTATGCGATGGCGATTGCCCGACGGGAAAGTGCATGGAATCCCCAGGCTCGTTCTGGAAAGGGAGCCAGTGGATTGATGCAGATCATGCCAAAAACCGCAGAGCATACCGTGAAGGAGCAGAAGATTCAGGGCTATTCCAGCAGCAGTCAATTAATGGAGCCTGTGATGAACATCAAAGTGGGTACAGCTTATCTGGACTCGGTTTACCAGCGTTTTGGCAATAACCGCGTTCTTGCCAGTGCGGCTTATAATGCTGGCCCCAGAAATGTTGATCGCTGGTTGGCGAATAGTGCTGATCGTATTGACGCGATAGCTTTTATTGAGAGCATTCCTTTCGGGGAAACACGCGATTATGTCAAAAACGTACTGGCTTATGATATGTATTACCATCATTTTATGGGAAAACATTCAAATGCGTTGACTAACGAAGAATGGCAAAGGCGTTATTAATTTTAGATATAACTATGGTATGCTGCCGTACTAGTTAAATAGTATGGCCGTTTATTATGATACCAAATCACTTGATTGATCCGGCACTCACCCCGGAAGATAGCGATGACTGGCTCACTTTTGTGGGATTGTTACAGTCAGCATTTGAACAAAATTTGCAACATCCTATTTTGCAGCTATTATTGACTCCCGATGAGCGCACGGCCCTGTCAACTCGGATTCGGATTATTCAGGAATTGATGCGTGGTCAGATGAGCCAGCGTGAGTTGAAAAATGAGCTCAGTGTGGGTATAGCGACAATTACTCGTGGCTCCAACAGCTTAAAAGCAGCATCTACTCCTGTCAGGGCGTGGTTGGAAGCACAATTATTAAAAGATAATAACGGTTAAAATAACCAAAGCGGGGTCATTTTGTTATGACCCCTGACGGCCACGCCGTTAAGGTTGGTTATTCAACTCTTTGTAAATTTCATGATGAATAGGAACGAGAGCCAATATCAGGGCTTGATGATAAACGCTGGTGCGGGTCAGAATACCGTTGGTAAAAAAGCCGATTGCGCCACCTTTCTGCTTGATATTATCGACGCCGGTCAAATAAGCCATTTCATGGCCAAGCTCGCGTCCTTCACGAATGCCTTCCAATACTTTTTCAGGCAGCATCAGACTGGCGGAGCGCGATTCACCCCGAATTTGCTTGTATTCGATAACCATCCAGGCAAACGTCATGTCATCTTCAATTCCAGCTTCGACTCCAACCCAAAAATCGGCTTCTGGCCGAACCTGGCGGGCAGCCATCACGCGGTGACGGGCACCGGTACGGGTTTCAGTATTGCCAATGGGTTGTTGGGGGACGCTGCTGTCTACGTTGACATCTTCTATGCGGTAAGTGCCGGGGCCAAAAACATCATCGAATGCAAGGCTAATCGCTTTTATTTTCGCAGGGTTAGTTGTTGCGGCAATAACGTGGTACATAATAAATAAATTATCCTTTGAATTATTTCAGATGCAGTATAACGGAAAATGAATATGTTACAGGTCTATCTTGTTCGCCATGGCGAAACCGAATGGAACGTGGCTCGCCGTATTCAGGGGCAAACTGACAGTCCCTTGACTGAAATTGGCCTGCGTCAGGCACGCTTGGTAGCACAGAGAGTAAAATCACAAAACATCACACATGTTATCACCAGTGACCTTGGTCGAACACGTCAAACCGCAGAAATCATCGCGAAAGCCTGTGGGTGTGAAGTGCTGCTGGAACCCCGTTTGCGGGAGTTAAACATGGGTGTTCTGGAAAATCGTGAACTGAATTCCCTGACTCCTGAAGAAGAATCCTGGCGTAAAAGTCTTGTCGATGGTACACCAAATGGGAAGATCCCAGAAGGTGAATCAATGAATGAATTGTCAGCTCGTATGCGGGCAGCACTGGAAAGTTGCCTTGACCTGCCAGCAGGCAGCCGCCCGTTGTTAGTGAGTCACGGTATGGCATTAGTCTGTTTGGTCAGTTCTATCTTGGGGCTTCCTGCCAACTCGGAGCGCCGCCTGCGGCTAAGAAACTGCTCTATCTCAAGAGTGGATTATCAAGATAGCCCGTGGCTGGCTTCGGGCTGGATTGTTGAAACTGCGGGCGATATCACACATCTGGATATGCCCGCATTGGATGAATTACAGGGCTAACGTTCAATTGGGATGAGGTACTCAAATTCCACAACGTGGCTTTGAGACTCATCCTCAAGGTTTTTCCATTCAAGATTAGTAAGGTAGTATCGCTCGACATCGTATCCCTTCCTGCGAGTGATGTTTAATTTAGGCAAGCAGATACCATAAACGGTAAAGAGGAACTCTTTTAATTGTTCTTTGCCCCCAAAATAACTGAATGAAATATAGTCACCGCCAGGTAGAACAACAGGCCTGTTGTCTTGCGTATCAAATGTGGCATATTCTGGTTCTATTGCTGTGGTATAGAAAACAGTCTGCTCATCTTCATGCTCTGCGCTGAGATCGGAATGGTGCAATCCATACAGCCTGGGGGGAAGTGTTTTAGCATGTTGCAGATAGTTCACCCAGAAACCGTGACGCATCTCTGTGCAGGCACTTGACCACTGCTCCAGCGTATAAGAACAAGTATGCTCAGTACCGATAAGCAGCTGATCTTCCAACGTGACATATTTGTGTGCTGGCAACGGTTTGTTATCCAACATAATGGGTGGGCAAATACCCGTAGCACACCACTCTTCACTTCGGCGGTAGGAAGCAGGCGTTCGGTTGAACTGTTTTTTGAAGGCCCGAGTAAACGTTTGTTGAGAATCAAAACGATATTGCAATGCAATGTCCAGAATAGGGCGACTGGTTAAACGCAATGCAACTGCGGCTTTGGATAACCGTCTTGCTCGGATATAAGAACCAATAGCCTGACTTGTGACGTCCTTGAACATGCGCTGTAAGTGCCACTTGGAGTAACCTGCTTTTGCTGCAACGTTATCGAGGGATAGTGGACGATCTAGGTTATTATCCATCCAATGCAGCAAATCTCGAATGATGTTGGTTTGATCCATACATCTCCCTAAGTCATTAAGACAAAAAGAAAATCATACAAATGTACAACAACTTACTATTTTGAAAAACCAAAACGTTTTTCTGAATGCAACTGTTATGTAGTTTGGTCGATAATTAACCCCTACCATTCCCAAAAGGTAAAAAACATAGCCTGTGATGTCTCTTGATGGTTGGAGAGCAGAAATTATTCCTATTCTCACTGGTAAAAGTTGTTAATTCTAGATGCTATGAATGATTAATTTTGTTTTGTGTAAGACTGAGCATGTGATATCCACTTTTACGGAAAAACTTTCTTATTAAATTAAACAAGAATTTTCTTGGAATAAATTAATGGCTTAACCGATAATTTGTCAAGAGTTATCTTGTTAAATTCATTAACAATAGGCATCACTATGTTCATTTTCACAACCATTTCCGCTCGCCAACATACATAGTTTGGTGGATGTTGAACATAAAACAGGCTGATAAAAACTTTCTCAAAATAGGCGTACTTTGTAAATGCCATTCAAAAAGTGGGTGAACCAGTAGAAATGGATTTGAAGGCCATTTTTTACTCGTTTAGAATGCCTGTTCAGCTATAATGTCACGATTTTTCGTCATAAATACATTAGTAGTGAAAATGATTTCATGAAAGATATTGATTCACATTATATGTGAATAGTGGATATTTTCACTGCATTTATTTAATTCAAGTGGACTAAATATGGTAACAATCAAGAAAATAGTGATAGCGGCTGCCCTGATCTTTTCTCCTGTTATCCTGCATGCTGAGGAGATCGGTTCTGTCGATACCGTGTTCAAACTATTCGGCCCTGATAACAAAATAGTGATAGAAGCTTTTGATGATCCTGATGTCAAAAATGTCACCTGCTATCTGAGCAGGGCTAAGACAGGCGGGATCAAAGGCGGATTGGGGTTGGCAGAAGATACTTCTGATGCCGCTATATCCTGCCAGCAGGTCGGGCCGATTGAATTGAGCGACAAAATCAAGACATCCCCCAAAAAAGGGCAGGTTGTCTTCCAAAAACGGACATCTTTGGTGTTTAAAAAACTTCAGGTGGTTCGTTTCTACGATCCTAAACGTAGTTCTCTGATTTATTTAACTTATTCTGATAAAGTCATCGACGGGTCGCCTAAAAATGCGATCAGTGCGGTGCCGATTATGCCGTGGAAAGAGTGAGTTACCCATTAAACAAAAGCCCTGATGTCGAAGGACATTCAGGGCTTTTTTGCAAATGCGGTAGTTTAGGTGGTATCGATTAGTCTTCTAAATCGCCACAGAAACGATAGCCTTCACCATGAATGGTGGCGATGATTTCTGGAGTATCTGGTGTGGATTCGAAGTGTTTACGAATACGACGGATAGTGACATCAACGGTGCGATCATGAGGTTTCAGTTCGCGCCCTGTCATTTTTTTCAGCAGTTCTGCACGAGTTTGGATTTTCCCCGGATTCTCACAGAAGTGGAGCATCGCACGGAATTCACTGCGTGGCAGTTTGTACTGATCTCCCATTGGGCTTACCAGAGAGCGGCTGTTGATATCTAATTCCCATTCATTGAACTTATAGCTTTCAACCTGACGGCGCTCTTCACCTGAATGACTCAGGTTCATAGTCCGGGAAAGCAGATTCCGTGCACGGATGGTTAATTCTCGTGGGTTAAATGGCTTGGTGATGTAATCATCAGCGCCAATTTCAAGCCCAAGGATCTTATCCACCTCATTGTCACGCCCTGTTAAAAACATCAGAGCGACATTTGCCTGCTCACGTAATTCACGGGCAAGAAGTAACCCATTTTTACCTGGCAGATTGATATCCATAATCACTAAGTTGATATCGTTATCTGACAGAATGTTGTGCATTTCTGAGCCATCAGTGGCTTCATAAACGACATACCCTTCAGCTTCAAAAATGCTTTTCAGGGTATTGCGTGTGACAATTTCGTCTTCAACAATCAAAATGTGCGGGGTTTGCATGGTTGCTACCTAAAATCGCTAAAAAAAACAGAATCTGTATGACGCAAGCTGTTATTATTAAAAGAAAATATGCTGATCTTGTTCTGAATTACAGAAAACGCAGCTCATGTCCAAAATAGACGTTGTTGATATATTTTATGCCAGAAGCCAGCATCGCTTTTTTGAGGGTGCATACCCGAAAAAGCGGGTTTAAACAGGGGACTATATTAGTCTATTAACAGCAATATAACAGCTAGTAATGCACTTGCCCTCTAAAAAAGCTAACTTTTGTTGATACATATCAAAATCAATTGTAGCACGTTAACATTCGTTGTAATTGTTAATTTTAAACTCGGTCATATGTTATTAAATTGAGAGAATATTGTTAACCATGTGGTGTTGCCAGAACGTTTAGGTAGATTAACAGTAACGCCCTAATGTCAAGATGAGCGTGTTTTTATCATAAAGACAAAATAATTACAAAATATGTTTTTCATGACATTAAATTCTATAAAACGATATTATCGGCCAGATAATGACGTAATCGTTTTGCTATATTCTGAATGATTACAATACGGAAAATGGCATTTTTTTATGCTTTCATGACAAAAATATTTGACTTCGGCCACAGTTTGCTTTAACCAATAGGGGGTCAAACGAATTAAAAGACAGACAGGAAATCATGCGCCATATCAGCCCGAAAAATAAGGTTACTACAGAAACCATTACGACGATTACCACCGGAACCATGAGTTACGGGGCGGGCTGACGCGTACACATAAAATAATAAAAAGCCCGTATCCCACAAGATACGGGCTTTTTTTTGGACATAAATCAGGAGAGAAATGCTAATGCGAGTACTGAAATTTGGGGGCACCTCAGTTGCAAATTACCAGCGTATACTGAGTGTTGCTGATATCGCCGAAAGTGAACTATCCCTTGGGCAAGTGGCCCTGGTTCTTTCTGCACCCGCAAAAATCACGAACCACTTGGTGGCGATGATAGACAAAACGGTTGCAGGGCAGGATATTGTTTCTAACATGAGCGATGTGCCCCAAATCTTTGCTGATTTGCTGTCGGGCTTAAAAGAACATCAGCCGAATTTCGATTATGAATACCTGAAAGGCGTTGTGGAACGTGAACTTGCCTACCTGAAACAAACCTTGCATGGAATTTCGCTATTGAAGCAGTGTCCAGACAGCATTAATGCGGCTCTGATTTGTTGCGGTGAAAAACTGTCCATTGCCATTATGGGGGCGGTTTTACAGGCGCGCGGTCATAAAGTGACAGTCATTGATCCGGTCAAAAACCTGCTTGCTCACGGGCATTATCTTGAATCTACCGTTGATATTCACGAATCGTCCAAACGCATTGCTGCGCTGAACATCCCGGCTGAGCATATCATTCTGATGGCGGGTTTTACTGCGGGTAACGATAACGGTGAATTGGTGGTACTGGGGCGCAATGGTTCCGACTACTCAGCGGCAGTGCTGGCTGCGTGTCTACGAGCGGACTGCTGCGAAATCTGGACTGACGTAGATGGCGTTTATACTTGCGATCCAAGGGCTGTACCCGATGCGCGTCTGCTAAAAAGCTTGTCATATCAGGAAGCGATGGAGCTTTCTTATTTCGGTGCCAAAGTCCTTCATCCGCGGACAATTGCGCCTATTGCCCAATTTCAGATCCCTTGCCTGATTAAAAACACGGCGAATCCCGATGCGCCGGGCACCTTTATCGGAGAAGGGCAGAAAGACGAAAATCTGCCTGTCAAGGGCATCACCAACCTGAACAGTATGGCGATGATCAACGTCTCAGGACCTGGCATGAAAGGTATGGTCGGGATGGCGGCGCGGGTGTTTTCCGTTATGTCTCGCAAAGGCATTTCTGTTGTGTTGATCACGCAGTCTTCATCGGAGTACAGCATTAGTTTCTGTGTGCCGCAAAAAGAGCTGACAAAAGCACAGAAGGCGCTGACCGAAGAATTTTATCTGGAGCTGAAAGATGGTGTACTCGATCCGATTGATGTGATCGATAACCTTGCCATCATCTCTGTGGTTGGGGATGGAATGCGGACTCAGCGAGGTATCTCTGCCCGGTTCTTCTCCGCACTGACCCGCGCCAATATTAACATCATCGCCATTGCACAGGGATCATCTGAACGTTCCATTTCGGCTGTGATTGACAATGATACCGCTACCACTGCGGTTAGGCTCTGCCACCAAATGTTGTTCAACACCGCTCAAGTGGTTGAAGTCTTCGTGGTGGGAGTGGGTGGAGTGGGTAGCGCATTGATTGAACAGATCCGTCGCCAGCAGTCATGGCTCAAACAAAAACACATTGATCTGCGAGTGTGTGGCATTGCCAATTCGCGGGCGATGTTGACGGATATGCAGGGCATCGGTCTGGATAACTGGCAACAGTCGCTATCAGAAGCGACCGAGCCTTTCAGTTTGAGTCGCCTTATCCGTCTTGAAAAAGAATATCATCTCCTGAATCCGGTCATTGTGGACTGTACTTCGAATCAGTCAATTGCGGAGCAGTATGCCAGCTTTTTAGGCGATGGTTTCAATATCGTGACCCCGAATAAAAAGGCTAATACGCTGTCGATGGCCTACTATCGTCAAATTCGTCAGGCAGCCGAAAAATCGAAGCGGAAATTTCTGTATGACACCAACGTAGGCGCAGGATTGCCGGTTATCGAAAACTTGCAAAATCTGCTCAATGCGGGGGATGAACTGGTGCAGTTCAACGGCATTCTGTCCGGCTCGTTGTCCTATATCTTCGGCATGTTGGATGAAGGCATGACGCTTTCACAAGCGACTCTGCTAGCAAAAGAAAAAGGCTTTACCGAACCTGATCCACGGGATGATCTCTCCGGTATGGATGTTGCCCGCAAGCTATTAATTCTTGCTCGTGAATCTGGCTATGAACTGGAATTGGAGGATATTCACGTAGAGCCAGTCTTGCCGGCCGCGTTTGATGCCAGCGGTGATGTTGGTAGCTTTCTGCAACGTTTGCCACAACTGGATCAAGAATTCACTCATCGTGTTGCTGATGCCGCAGAACAGGGGAAAGTTCTGCGTTATGTTGGCATCATTGAACAAGGCCGTTGTAGGGTGAGAATTGCCGCAGTTGATGGCAACGATCCGCTTTATAAGGTCAAAAATGGCGAAAACGCACTGGCTTTCTATACCCGTTATTATCAACCCATTCCGCTGGTGCTACGTGGCTACGGTGCTGGGAATGATGTCACAGCCGCCGGGGTTTTTGCTGATATATTACGTACTCTGTCATGGAAATTGGGGGTTTAATGGTGGTCAGGATTTATGCACCCGCCTCTATCGGGAACGTTGGCGTTGGGTTTGATGTGCTCGGCGCAGCGGTTTCTCCTGTTGATGGCTCGTTGCTTGGAGATTGCGTCTCTGTCTGTGAAGCTGAACGTTTCAGTTTAAGTAATGAAGGGCAGTTTGCCGGCAAATTGCCTGCTGATCCCAAACACAACATTGTTTACCAATGCTGGCAGCTTTTTTGCCAGCGTCTGGGAAAAGAGCTGCCTGTTGCCATGACACTGGAAAAAAACATGCCGATTGGTTCAGGGCTGGGTTCCAGCGCCTGCTCGGTAGTTGCTGCTCTGGTGGCATTGAATGAGTATGCTGGCTGTCCATTTGACAGCATCCAATTGCTGGACATGATGGGCGAGTTAGAGGGGCGTGTTTCCGGCGGTGTGCACTATGATAATGTTGCGCCGTGCTACTTAGGGGGATTGCAACTGCTCCTTGCGCAGGAAAATGCTGTTTGTCAGTCGGTTCCTACTTTTGATGATTGGTTGTGGGTGATGGCTTACCCCGGTATCAAAGTTTCGACATCAGAAGCCCGTGCCATTCTGCCGGCAAATTACACCCGTGGGGATATGATTAATCACGGTCGTTATTTTGCGGGATTTATTCACGCCTGCCATACCCAGCAATCCGAACTAGCGGCTAAATTGATGAAAGATGTTGTTGCTGAACCTTATCGCACACAACTCTTACCCGGATTTGCCAACGCGCGTGATGGAGTAAAGAAACGGGGTGCTCTGGCGTGCAGTATTTCGGGTTCTGGGCCGACATTATTTGCGATCTGCAATGACATGGCTGTAGCGAAAGAAGTCGCACAGTGGCTGCAACAACATTACGTACAGAATGATGAAGGTTTTGTGCATATTTGCCGTCTGGATCTCGCAGGCGCACGACAGGTAGGGTAACGATGAAACTATATAATTTAAAAGACAGTAGCGAGCAGGTCAGCTTTTCACAGGCGGTCAAACAGGGATTGGGCAGACAGCAGGGGCTGTTTTTTCCGCAGGACTTACCTGAATTCAGTCGTGACGAAATCGACGAATTATTGAAACTGGATTTTGTCAGCCGTAGCCAGCGAATTCTCTCCGCCTTTATTGGTGATGAAATTCCCGCAGAACAATTGGTGGCTCGTGTCAAAAATGCTTTTGCCTTTCCTGCCCCGGTGACGGGCGTCGAAGACGATATCGCTTCGCTGGAGCTGTATCATGGACCGACACTGGCTTTCAAAGATTTTGGTGGTCGTTTCATGGCGCAAATCCTCGCACAAATCGCGGGAGAACAGCCGGTTACTATTTTGACTGCGACTTCCGGTGATACCGGGGCGGCGGTTGCTCATGCCTTCTATGGTTTAGGCAACGTACAGGTGGTGATCCTCTATCCAGAAGGAAAAATCAGCCCATTGCAGGAAAAACTGTTCTGCACACTGGGGGGCAATATCCACACCGTCGCTATCAAGGGCGATTTCGATGCTTGTCAGGCGTTGGTAAAACAGGCTTTTGATAATGAAGAACTGAAACGTGCACTGTATCTCAACTCTGCCAACTCAATTAATATCAGTCGCTTATTGGCGCAAATCTGCTACTACTTTGAAGCTGTTGCCCAGATCCCGGCAGAAAAGCGTGAACAGTTGGTAATTTCCGTACCAAGTGGCAACTTCGGTAACTTAACGGCGGGGTTGCTGGCGAAATCGTTGGGGCTGCCAGTAAAACGTTTTATTGCTGCCACGAATGTCAATGACACCGTTCCCCGTTATCTGGCTGAAGGAGCGTGGCAGCCACATCAGACCGTTGCGACTCTTTCGAATGCGATGGATGTCAGCCAGCCAAATAACTGGCCGCGCATTGAAGAATTGTTCCAGCGCAAAGGTTGGTCACTCAGTGAATTAGCCAATGGTGTGGTGGATGACAATACCACTCAGGCCACGATGCAAGAACTGGCCGCCAAAGGCTATATTTCCGAACCCCATGCCGCCGTTGCCTATCGTGTACTGCGTGATCAATTACAGGCAGGAGAATATGGCCTGTTCTTGGGAACGGCTCACCCGGCCAAATTCAAAGAAAGTGTTGAAGCGATCCTCGGCCAGCCGCTGCCATTGCCACAGGAATTGGCAGAGCGTGCGGATTTAGCCCTGTTATCCCACTTTCTGCCTGCTGACTTTGCGAGTTTGCGCGAATTCTTAATGGAAAGAGCACCGAAATAACGCCGTATTTGTCACTCCACCTGAATGGCGGTGGAGTGACATACGCTATTAATGCTGCTCAGGGCGTTTAAATACCCGCTCACTGCCTTTGGAGAGCGATTCATCGAAGACGTACCCTTCCAGATTGAATTCCACCAGCCGGGCAGGATCAGTCAGTTGATTCTGAATGATAAAGCGGCTCATCAGCCCACGCGCTTTCTTGGCATAGAAGCTGATCACTTTATACTTGCCATTTTTTTCATCCAGAAAAATTGGTTTGATAATTTGAGCCGCTAGCTTTTTAGTATTCACCGACTTGAAATATTCATCTGAAGCCAGATTGACCAACACACCATCACCTTGCTGTTCCAGCGCAGCATTCAGATTTTCAGTGATGAGATCCCCCCAGAACTTATACAAATCCTTGCCACGCGGGTTCTCCAGCCTGATACCCATTTCCAGCCGATACGGCTGCATGAGATCGAGAGGGCGTAATACGCCATACAGGCCGGATAACATCCGCAAGTGCGTTTGGGCAAAGTCAAAATCGGCGTCTGAGAAGGTTTCTGCCTGCATACCGGTATAGACATCACCTTTAAAGGCGAGGATCGCCTGACGGGCATTTTCTGGGGTGAAATTCGGCTGCCATTCACCAAAACGAGCCGCATTCAGGCCGGCCAGCTTATCACTGATGCCCATCAAACTACCGATTTGCGCTGGCGTTAAGGTTCGGCAGACATCGATCAATTGCTTGGATTCCTCCAGCAATGCAGGCTGACTATATTTCTCTGTTGCGAGTGGACTTTCATAATCGAGTGTTTTTGCAGGTGAAATAGTAATAAGCATGATTTTGTTCCGGTATGATTTTGTTTCGAATCGTTTTCCCCATAATGCAGGCTTTCTCAACTTTAGCAAAAACAAACTGAAAAGGGCGAATAACAGCGATAAGATTTTCCTACCTTACAGCAGCGCTTGACCATGTTATTATCACCGGATGGCGAGGCAACAGTGCCAATATTTTACGTATAACGATGAGATATTAAACATGACCGATAAACTGACTTCCCTGCGTAAACTGACAACAGTCGTAGCAGATACTGGGGATATCGCGGCGATGAAACTGTATCAGCCGCAAGATGCAACCACCAACCCTTCCTTGATTTTGAACGCAGCTCAAATCCCTGAATACCGCCAACTGATTGATGAAGCCATTGAATGGGCGCGTGGTCAGAGTGATTCTCGTGAGCAGCAGATTATTGATGCCGGCGACAAATTGGCAGTCAATATTGGTCTGGAAATTCTGAAGCTGATCCCTGGCCGCATTTCCACCGAAGTTGATGCGCGTCTTTCTTATGACACCGAAGCCAGCGTAGCGAAAGCAAAACGTTTGATCAAACTGTACAACGAAGCGGGTATCAGCAATGACCGTATTCTGATCAAACTGGCTTCTACATGGCAGGGTATCCGTGCGGCGGAGCAACTGGAAAAAGAAGGTATCAACTGTAACCTGACCCTGCTGTTTTCTTTTGCTCAGGCGCGCGCTTGTGCGGAAGCGGGTGTTTACCTGATTTCTCCGTTTGTTGGCCGGATCCTTGACTGGTACAAAGCGAATGGCGATAAGAAAGAATTCACACCGCATGAAGATCCGGGTGTGATCTCTGTGGCTGAAATTTACCAGTACTACAAAGAACATGGTTATAACACGGTAGTTATGGGCGCAAGTTTCCGTAATTCCGGCGAAATTCTGGAACTGGCTGGCTGTGACCGTTTGACTATCTCTCCTGCGCTGCTGAAAGAACTGTCTGAAACAGCAGGTGAAGTTGAGTGCAAACTGGGTTATGAAGGCGAAATCAAAGCGCGTCCAGCTCGATTGACAGAAGCTGAGTTCTACTGGGAACACCATCAGGATGCGATGGCGACCGAAAAACTGGCGGAAGGTATCCGTAAGTTTGCCGTAGACCAGGGCAAGCTTGAGAGCATGATCGCTGATCTGCTGTAATCTTAAGCGATACGCTATTTTTTCTTCCACAAAGGCGACATAATGAGGTCGCCTTTTATTTTTTTACTTCACCATGAACGACATTTTTTCTGTTAATTGAGGTTCGTATGAATGTACTGCGCATTGGCCTCGTGTCTGTTTCTGATCGTGCTTCAAACGGTGTCTATCAGGACAAGGGCCTCCCTGCATTGGAAACATGGCTGGAAAAAGCGATTACCACGCCTTTTAGCGTTGAAACGCGTCTGATCCCTGATGAGCAAATCCTGATTGAACAAACCCTGTGTGAATTAGTCGATGAGCGGGGCTGCCATTTGGTACTGACAACGGGGGGAACCGGGCCAGCGCGCCGCGATGTAACTCCAGATGCAACACTGGCAATTGCAGATCGTGAAATGCCCGGCTTTGGTGAACAAATGCGCCAGATCAGCCTTCAATTTGTGCCAACAGCGATTTTATCCCGTCAAGTAGGCGTTATTCGTCATCAAGCGTTGATCCTCAACCTACCCGGTCAACCGAAAGCCATTGCGGAAACGTTGGAAGGCCTGAAAGATGACAGTGGCAAGGTGCTGGTGTCAGGGATTTTTGCTAGTGTCCCTTACTGCATCCAACTGTTGGATGGCCCTTATGTGGAAACAGATGAAACGGTAGTCGCCGCTTTCCGACCAAAAAGCGCCCGTCGTTAATACCCTGTAGCTGTGTTTGGAGCGTTTACGGCGTTGATAATTTAACCACTGGCAACAAAACGCTATTCTTACCTGTGTTCAACCTCACACTTTCTTAATATGGGCTGAATGATAACTTTATCACTTCAGTCCGGATTTAGCTGGCGATTCATGCCGCCGCTAAAAAATGGATAATGCTAATCCAAAATTGGCGTCTTGCTATGAGTCGTTTTATGATTGAATTTACTGAGAAAAAACAATTAACATCGTCATTCACTGACAGTTTTCAAACTCAAAATCCATTTTTTGAATATTGAATTTTACCTCCCTATTTCCAATTTTAAAATAAGCTATTCTAATGGATGGCTTATTCAATATTAAATATTTTCTATACATAAACATTTAATCCGGAAATTTTATAGTTTTCATCTATAATTATAAATATACAACATCATAACCTCAGTTATTGACTGATTATGTTTTAACTTCCAGTGAAAACTATACGTAACTACTTAAAAACCATACACAAGTACTTAATTTAACAATAAGGCAGCTATATTATGGAAAAGAAAGATAAAGCCATTAAAACACACAGCGTATTCGATTCAGATAAATCAACACTTTCAGAAGAAGAAAATATTCATCATGGTGAAAACCCCATTACCCTTTCCCCAAATGGGTCTGATGTTATCTTGATAGATGACGCTGAATCTCTCGAAGACGATACATCCCCTCACGCTTCCTATTTCATTAAAGACACACATGGACGTACACTCTGTATCGATGATAAAGACAAGGAGGATCTTTATTTTGAGGCTGATGAAAAACCTGCCTTTATGGGATCGGAAGATTATTCTGCTAACTTTATCATGCTACAACTGCGGGATAAAAAAATTCCGGAAAACTCAATAAAGATGATAGGTGAATACAACGATAAGAAGTACGTCATGTATGCCTATGACAATTCTATAGACCTCACTTCAACTAAATTATACTGGCATACTCGTAATCCCAGCATAGATGATAGGCGAATATCATTCAACAAAGAGTATGTCAAAACAGAAAAGGGGTTAAAGCAATATAGGCTCGTTTGGAATAATCAGGGAACAGAAATGTTTTTGTACAGTCATTCCCATGATGAGTCGCGGTCTTTGCTAACTGCAAATCATAAAAAATACAGCTTATTTACTCTGCATGCTGATTTTATTAAGGAAAAACTTATACAGCCCTTAGTTAAAAAAACCTGGCCGGATATCAAATTAAGGTTATTTACGTTTAGGATTCTGGATCCATTCTACAAATTAGTTTCAGACGAAAAAGTAAAGAAAATATACAAAGAATCAGGGCTGGAAAATTTCAAATATAGAAAAAATTCTTTTGATTGTGATGATTTTAGTTTTGTATACAAAGCACAGGCCTCCAAAGAAGCCTATTCAAATAATGAAAAATTTGGGTATGCAATTGGGGTAATATTCGGGATTTTTGAAGAAAGAGTTCATGCTGTTAATATATTTATCGACCATGATCTCAAGGTTAAACTTATAAAGCCGCAAAGTGGTCAAATAATAGAGGCTAAAGACTGGGAATACACACCATTTTATATCTTAATATAAAAACATTAAGTGTGAGATTTCTGACTTCGACTGACAGGTCATTTTTAAAATTTCATTTTTTGGTTGTGTATTTAATATGTTGAACTTGGCGATTCTAGCATTATCTACGATCAAGATCATAAGGTGATTTTAGTGTTATAAGCAGCAATTGGCTCAACACAATAAAATTCACAATACACATATTGAATACATGACCAACAAGAGAGCGTGGAATGATCAACGGCAATCCCACGCTCAGCTAGAATTTCTTCCAGATTACGCAGGCTCAGCGCGTAGGCCAGATACCAACGAACACACTGAGCGATGATATCAACAGGATAATGCAGGCGTTTGAGCGCTTCTCGAGTCAGGGACATCATCAGTTCAACCAATAAAAAAATATCATATTATCCAAACAGGGCTTAATGCGACAGAGCTTGTAATCTGACAGATACCTGTATAAATAATCGGCAACTGTCAGATCAGGTCTGAGATAATATATATGAGACTCTGTTTTTCGGCCTCAAAAGCGGTTCTAAGTATCGAATTTTTACTATTTTTAGAGCATAAAATCTTTTTTCGATACCGCTTATAGTCTATTTTTATCCTGTTGGATCTAAAATCCCGGTTATGGAGGATTTTCTCTAAATTAGATTGACCTACACTGTGTATTTAGCCAAGTCTTTAGGGGTTATTTTCTTGGACACATGGTCTTTATTAATAGATAAAACTATCTTTCCATGTAATCCATCCAATGGATTATCACCTATTTTTTTTACTGTCAAAATTGCAGCTCTATTTTTAACTCCAGAAAAGATAGAATCATCTTCATTTTTAAGCCTATTAATCTCCCTTGGAGAATACATATCATTAATCATGACTTCTTTAGATATATCCTCAGGGAAATAGAGTTGGCCTACAAAATAGAATTTATCTTCCTGTCTTTTTTGTACATTCGCACTCCTTGCTGATAAATGGATATGTATAGCTCTTCCGGCATAAAATCCAGGGAAAATCGTGGTGAATCTGACTATGCCTTCTTTGTCTGTCCTTTGTGCCCCACGAAGAAATGTGCTTTCATCCGTTCTTGAAATCGTCCCTATATTATCAGATGGAGCCTCGAGATCTGGGTTTATGTATTTCCAACCTGAATACTTTCCCATTGCATTACAATGCCATATATCAATAAGGATATCATCTAAAGGTTTACAGGTTACAGAATCAGTGACTTTCATTGTCAATAAAAGAGGTATTCCTTGTTCATCCTCTGTGATATTCCTTCTCAGCAGTTTGTTATTTATAAAATATGGACCTGACATTTCCTCTGGGGTCATTTCGCAAACGCCGATACCAATACCATCCTCTTTCTTTAATTGACTAGGTGAAGAGGCGAGAGCTCCTGCTGGAAGTAGAGGTAATAATGAAAATACTGCACCAGTAACCCCCGCCTGTTTCAGAAAATTCCTTCTTTCATTTTTCATAAAGTGGTTCCTTATATGTCATTTAGTAATATGATTTGTTGTATAGTCAATGGGTAAGCTATAGTTTAATATGAGGATTCAGATAAGTGTAGTGGTTTGTGTTTGAAATCTGGGTGGTCTGTCGTATCAATATACTAAAAATTAGGTACTCAACCAAATATTTCCGTAAAGGGAAAGACGTATCCGCAATGACATTGGTATCCAACCATGTGCCAATCAATACAACGGTCATTTCACCTAATGAGTATGAAGGTCACTTATTCCTTTGGCGAGAAAGATGCTTATTATAGAGACTGACCGCCCTTCTGAAAAATTGTACTTATTAGTCTAATTTAGCTATTATTTATTATTTATTATTTATTAT
>NZ_JAQRFO010000027.1:0-65101 GCF_028598775.1 Xenorhabdus aichiensis | reverse complement strand
CATTTGTGCAGTTGGGCGTTCAGGCCCTGAATAAATTAACCGCTCCCCTGGATATATTTGCGCAACTGGGAACTCAGGCGCTGGATAAATTAAAATCCACACTGGATGCATTTGTGCAGTTGGGAACTCAGGCTCTGAATAAATTAACCGCTCCCCTGGATGTATTTGCGCAGCTGGGAACTCAGGCGTTGGATAAATTAAAATCCACACTGGATTCATTTGTGCAGTTGGGTGTTCAGGCCCTGAATAAATTAACCGCTCCCCTGGATGTATTTGCTAAATTGGGTATGCAGGCTTTGGAAGAGTTAAAATCCAGCCTCAGTTTTTTTGCTCAGCTGGGCGTTCAGGCGCTGGATAAATTGAAATCCAGTCTGGATATATTTACTCAGGTTGGTGTTCAGGCTCTGGAAGAATTAAGAGCCAATCTGAATAGATTTGCTCAGGTGGGTATTCAGGCTATGGAGAATTTAAGAGATGGCTTGAAGGTATTCGCACAATTGGGAACTGAGGCTTTAGAAGCGCTAAGAGCCGCCATGGATTTTTTTGGTAAAACCGGAAACAAAGTTTTTGGCTCACTTAATGATGGTGCTGATTTGCTATCTAACAAAGGAGGTAAAGATACTTTTGGAAACCAAAGAAAAGGCCTGGGAATATTAGGGAATATTGGTCAAAAAGTTTTTGGTGTTTTGGGTAATGGTATAAATATTCTGGCAAGTGTTGGTGTAAAAGGCCTGTCTTTTTTAAGTAGTACTTTCCGTGTATTAGGAAAATCAATAATGTTCATTGGTCGGGCTATGATGGCGAACCCGATTCTTGCCATTATTGGTGTTATCGCAATGGCTGCTATTTATATTTGGCAGAATTGGGGAACGTTGGGGCCAAAATTCACAGCCTTGTGGGAAAGCATCAAGAATGTCTGTAGCAATGCATGGCAGGGAATTAAAGACATAGTCAGTGCCGCATGGGAAGGTATCAAGAACTTTTTCATGAATGGGGGACTGATCGGCATTATTTACCAAAACTGGGATGCCATTAAACAAAGCACTTCAGAAGTTTGGGAAGCGATTAAAGCCTTATTAAGTGAGAAATGGGAATCTATTAAACAAAGCGTTCTTGCCACTTGGGAAAATATCAAAGCCCAAATCAGTGGTGCTTGGGAATCCGTTAAACAGAATACTTTAGAAATCTGGGAAAGCATCAAAAAATCAATTTCAGATAGATGGAATGAAATTGTTAGTGATGTTCAAGCTATTCCAGAGAAATTAAAGAAAGCGGGTTCGGATATGATCGACAGCTTGTTAACGGGTATTCAAGAAAAATGGGAAGCCTTGAAGGGTAAAATTTCCGCTATTACTGACATATTTAGATCGTGGTGGTCAGGTGATGATAAAAAGGAAGTCGTTGTAAAAGCATCACAGGAAATAACTAATAGCGAAACTACGCAACAAGCAGCACAAGTTACTAAACATGATACAGGCGGATCTATTTCAGCCGGAAAATTCGGCATTGTGGGTGAGCGTGGCCCTGAAATTATTAGCGGCCCAGCCAATGTAACCAGCCGGAAAAATACGGCAAAACTCGCTGCTGTGGGATTTGCCGTTAGTTCAATGTCTTTGCCTATTGCCGCACAGGATGCACCGTTGCATGCGCAAAGTCTGCCTGCTCACACTTATGAGGCTGTTCAGGCGAAGAAGGAACGAAGCCTGCCACCGCAGTCTAGCGGGGCACCACAATATAACATCTATGTCTATGGCGCTCAGGGACAGTCCGCGCAGGATATTGCCCGTGTGGTCAGGCAGGAATTGGAACAACGGGAACGTATGCAGCAAGCCCGTATGCGTAGCTCACTTTCTGATAGAGGAGAAGATTTCTCATGATGGCTGCACTTGGTTTATTTGTTTTTATGTTGAAAACAACGCCATACCAAAGTTTCCAATATAAACAAAGTTGGAGACATGCCTTCAATAGCCGTGTGGGAGCACGGCCTGCATGGCAATTTATTGGTTCAGATAATGATACGATCACGCTATCGGGGGAACTTTATCCTGAACTGACAGGCGGTTCTCTTTCACTGTTTGCATTGAAATTGATGGCAGACAGCGGTAAGGCATGGTCTTTCATTGATGGAAGTGGCGCAATTTATGGAATGTTCGTTATCGAAAGCATTGATGAGACAAAAACGGAATTTATGTCGGGCGGAGCGGCCAGAAAAATCAGTTTTACACTGACTTTACGGCGCGTTGATAACAATTTGTTTGAAATGTTGGGTGATTTGCAGGATCAATTATCTGATATAAAAGGCAAACCACCTAAATCACTGGATAAGCCTTCTGGTCTTACGAGAAAGGCCATAGGTGAAATTAAGGAGCATCCTAATGCTAGATCTTAAACAGAGGATATCAAACACAGATTGGATTCCCCAATTTGATTTGGTCACTGGTAAAGAAGGTGCGCCAGCTTTTCGGTTGGAAACTAATAAGAAGGATATTACAGGGAAAATCCAATCGCGTTTAATGTCTTTAACGCTGACGGATAACCGCGGTTTGGAATCAGACCAGCTCGATATTGAGCTGGATGATGCGGATAGCAAACTTATATTTCCTTCCCGAGGCGATATTCTAGAATTGGAATTGGGGTGGCATGGCGACTCCTTAACCCCAAAGGGAAAATTTGTCGTTGATGAAATTGAACATACCGGTGCGCCTGATCGGCTGACAATTCGTGCCCGCAGTGCTGATTTTCGAGGTGATCTGAATGTTAAACGCGAAGAGTCTTACCATAAACACACGTTAGAGAGCATTGTGAGTACGATTGCTGCGAGAAACCAACTGACATTTAAAATCAGTGACGAATTGAAGGGTATCTCTATGCACATCGATCAGACCAATGAATCTGACGTGAGCTTTTTGACACGGGTGGCAAAGCAGGAAGGGGCGATTGCTTCGGTCAAAAATGGGGAATTGTTGTTTATCCGCCAAGGACAAAATAAGACCGGGAGTGGTGAGAATATTCTGCCTGTGCTGATTACTCGTGAATCAGGAGATAGTCATCGATTTTCTCTGTCTGACCGTGAAGCCTATACCGGTGTTGTTACCCAATGGCAGGATACACGAACAACCACTAAGCAAACGGTTAAATTGAAGCGGGTAGAATCAAAGAGCGGGAAAGTTGAAATTATCATTGAATATGGAAGCAGTGAGAACAAATCATCGGGCAAGGGAGACTCTAAAAAAGACAAAAATCCTGTCCAAAAAGATGAAATTCCTGTTCAAAAAGATAAAAATCCTATCCAAAAAGAGAAATATTCTGCCCAGAAAAAAGAATCCTCAACCTTTAAAAAGGAAAAAGATCGTAAAATTGAGTCTCCTCGTGAAGTAATCTCCGCTAAACCTGCTAAGACTGGTGGGGTCAGTCTGGAGAAGAAAAAAGGCGTCGATTTGACGAAGAAAAGTCACAAAACAAAAGTAAAGGATAAGCCCGATTACATTAAAAAGGGACAAAAAGAAAGTAAAAGAAAAAACAGAGATAACAGAAATATCGATGGAGAAAAGAACATCGATATTGGGGGAAGTCTATCTTCTGAGAAGCAGAGCAAATCAACGACTGAGCATCATCAAACAACAAAGGTACAGAAAAAGTCCGCAAATTATCTGGTGGGAGCTGAGGAAAATGTTCTGACACTTTCCCGTGTATATTCTAACAAGGAAAATGCGGAACGTGCTGCCAAAGCTGTTTGGGAAAAGATGCAGCGGGGGGCAGCGGAGTTTTCTATCGCCTTAGCAAAGGGACGCGCTGACATTTACCCTGAAACACCCGTTCAGATTGAAGGATTTAAGCCGGAAATTAATGGGACTAGCTGGACAATCATCAAAGTCACCCACAATCTTAATGACAGTGGATTTACAACATCGTTGGATCTCGAACTTAAAATTGATGATTTTGAAATCAAAACTGAGGATGTCGAAATAAAAGCTTGATCTCAATATGAGATCTTTGGTATATTGTTCACCAGACGAGATGGTGTTATTTCGAGACAGTTATTTCAAGAAAGGTGAACAATATGATTAAGTGTCCTCTGTGTGGTCAGTCAGCGCATACTCGTAGCAGCTTTGAGCACTCAAGCCAGACAAAGGAGCGTTATAACCAATGTCAGAATATCAACTGTGGAGCAACGTTCGTCAGCCATGAAACGTTTGTACGTTTTATTGCTAAGCCAGGTGACGTCGAGAATGTCACGCCACATCCAAGGGCGAAAACGAAGAGACAACCTCGTCAGAAAGCGGCTGCGCCATGTCAGAAAGCTGACGCACAATAAATAATGAAAAAGGACATTGCTCCAGTTTTTGCCACCGTAATGGTGGCTTTTTTATGGATGATGGACTGTATTTTGTTCTCGAATAGAGAACTTTAAAGGCATTGAGGCCAGAGAACGGCGAGTGAAATGACAATCCTTATGTAACGCCTGCTTGTCATAGAAGCAGGCGTCAAAGTCTATGACAGGGTTATTTTTGGGACTCTGTCTGTAAGATCCTTTGCATCTCATCCTTGATGTGTAGTTTTTCTTTTTTCAGGCGCACAACTTTATCGCTATAGCCGGTTCCATTTGGGCCTTCAAGCTGTGATATCTCGTGGTTAAGTCGGTTATGTTTTTCAAACAGGGATTGGAAACGGGGGTTAGATTCTTTCAGACTGGACACTAAATCACGATATTCTGGAAACATAGGACCTCCTAGACGAAATTTACTACCGCTCAATATGAGTGTAGCAGCCCATTGTAAGATCAGATTTGAGAGATATCACATAAAAAAGATCGGGTAACAACTTTATATCTTTTTGATTGTTAATAATAATTTATCATATGTCTAAATGAATAAACTTCTCATTTAAATAATAGTGGTAAAAATCAGTCTCTTGCCAAAAAAGCATAACTTATTCCTATCGTTGTACATGTTATGATTCAATTCCGTTGTTAAACATATCAAGAGGTGATAAATGAAAAAGTATCTACTTCCTTTAGCCGCTATGATGGTTTCGGTTTCTACTTTTGCTCAGGCTGATAAGAAACTCGAAGATGTCGCTCCTTATCCTAAAGCTTCAGAGGGCATGGTACGCAATGTCATTGACCTTGCGCCAGAAGAGGATGAAGGCGATTACATGGTTGAACTGATGATTGGCAAGGATATAAAAGTAGACTGTAATCATCACTGGTTTGGTGGGCAACTTGAAACAAAAACCTTGGAGGGGTGGGGATACGATTATTATGTATTGAATAATGTCACCGGCCCAGCGTCAACCCACATGGGTTGTCCAGGGCAAGAAGAAACTGTGCGTTTTGTTCAAGTACAGTTAGGCAAAGATGCGCTTATACGCTATAACAGCAAATTACCTATCGTGGTATATACACCAAAATCAATGACAGTCAAATATCGTATTTGGCAGGCATTGGATGATGTCGATAATGCAGTAATCAGATAAATTATTGATTAGGTAAATCAACAACCTGAGTTTTATGAATATCTAACTCAGGTTGTTATGTTTATTATATTATCGTCATAAAGTTTTCGGTTAATTTATCTTTAACGGATAATGGTTATTTTCTAACATTAATTTTCATCAAGTTGACAATAAAACCGTTCCAAATAAGATGATTCTTAAATCATCATCTGTGATATTCGTCAATCCTTTATTTTCTGCCTACGGTTCCTTGTATATATTTAAAAATACTAACTAAACTTTGTTGGGATTCTTTTGCATTCATGCAAATATCATTGAGGAATCATAGAATGTTCAAAAAATTATCGGCAGAGTTTTTGGGTACTTTTTGGTTGGTGTTTGGCGGATGTGGCAGTGCTGTTTTAGCCGCCGCATTTCCACAGCTGGGGATTGGTTTTGTGGGGGTATCTCTGGCTTTTGGTTTAACGGTCGTGACGATGGCCTATGCCGTAGGGCATATTTCAGGAGGGCACTTTAATCCGGCCGTCACATTGGGGTTATTTGCTGGAGGGCGTATTTCAGCAAAAGAAGTTATTCCTTATATCATTGCTCAAGTAATTGGGGGAATTGCTGCCGCAGCCGTACTTTATCTTATTGCCAGCGGTAAAAGTAGTTTTGATGCAACGGCAAGTGGTTTCGCATCCAATGGTTATGGTGAACATTCTCCCGGCGGTTTTTCACTACAGGCTGCCATTATCATTGAGTTGGTATTAACCGCATTTTTCCTGATTGTGATCCTCGGTACAACCGATAAAAATGCATCAGTAGGGTTTGCGCCACTGGCCATTGGTTTGGCATTAACACTTATCCATTTAATCAGTATCCCTGTGACAAATACGTCGGTTAACCCGGCAAGAAGTACGGCAGTTGCTGTTTTTCAAGGCACATGGGCGTTGGATCAACTTTGGCTGTTCTGGCTGATCCCATTAATTGGTGGTGCTATCGGTGGCTTGATATACCGTACGTTATTACAGAAAGATTGATATCTTGTCATTTTGAATAGCCATGCGATTGCGTGGCTTTTTTTATCATATTTATGGTAAATTTTTCCACGGCTGACGCTTTTTAAAAAGGAAAAATGATGGAGCAAAATATAACGTGGGAACAAGGTGAATACTGGGTCACCACGGATAAAACGAAATTTGATATTCATTTTGTTCATAATAATCTTACCCAATTATATTGGGCGCGTGGGATTACGCTTGAGAAAGTCAGAACAGGGATAGAGCATAGCTTATGTTTTGCCTTGTTTCATTGTGATAAAGAAATTGGTTTTGCGCGATTAATTACAGATTTTTCAACGTTTGCTTATCTTTGCGATGTCTTTATTGTGCCGGACTATCAGAAAAAAGGATTGGGACGTTGGTTGATGGAGTGTGTTTTACAGCATCCTATTATTTCTCATGTGAAACGGGTCATGTTGGTGACCTCTTCGGCGGGTGGGCTTTATGAAAAATTCGGTTTTGAGCCTGTCAGGGTGCAGGATTTTGTTTGGACGCTAGAGAAAACGAAAGCGTCTGAGTAAATGAAACGGCAATAATGGTGATGCCGGCACTGGCAACCCAACCAGTGCCAATCATTATGACCTCCGGTTTAATAAATTTGATCATGTCATGCAGTGTATCGCCGGCTTCAACGTGTCCACCTTGACTGTTAATGAAGATTTTTATCGGATCCGTGTTGACTTCTTGCAGAATCAAAAGTTGAGACATCACTTTTTCAGCCAGTTGCTGATTAATTTCTTCAGTGATAATAATGTAACGTAATTTAAGGAGTTTATTCTTTAGTATGGGGATTATCGCGTTATTTTCTTCTGTTAATTCAGGATATTCGCTATGCATCATTTCTATTCTCATGTAATAAACAATATTAATGGTATAAATAATATAGCTCTTAAAAACGTTTTTATGTTGAAAAAACGTATTTAAAGAGTATTAGATTTAATTTATGTCATAAAATCAAAAAAATTGAATTAATTTATTAAATTTTTTAGTTATTTTAGATGTTTGTGATGTTATATATTTATCGGCAGAATTCTTATGAAGATATAACACGTGTAATAAAATAAGATATATGCAATATATATTGTTATTTGTGTAATATACGTGATGTTGTTGTGGGTTTTATGTTAAATATTTGATGATATATATTGTGGTGAATTGAATATGTAATTTTATTATCTGTTTTATCAATAAGTTATCAAGAACTCATCAAGATTGGCTTCTTATGCCAGATGAATGACTTGAAAAAGTAATAGGCTATTAAAGATGTAAAGTCAAGGCTCTCAATATGTTCAGCTTAATTTATATATTAGGTTGGTTATACCTTATGATTTTTTGATATTTCCTTTTTTTCTATTGTGGGATTTTTATTGAATTATATATTAAGAGTATAACAGTGAACATTTGATTTATGGAGTCTTTACAATCTGCAAATAGGCATTGTTGGTAGTGAAGTGGGTGTAATAAATTAGGAAAAAAATATGGAACATCTTGACGTAGAAAAGGTGTCGAGCAAAATTTTACATGAATTGTTGCAATATAGACGCCGTTTCTCAGAATCTGAACATACGATTGAATATGAAGAACAGAAAGTCTCTGAAGTTCAGCTACCACGCATTCGTGCGTTTGTTGAACAGGGTAAAGCTGTTGAATGTATTCTTCCTGCGTTTCCGACAAAATCGCCAAACCCCCGCAAAGTACTGGGTACGATGCCTGATATGGCAGAAAAATTATCACTGATTTTTCTGAATTCTCTGTGTCAGCGCATTCAACTTTATTATCCACCAGGTGCAAATATTGTTATTTGTTCTGATGGGCATGTATTCAGTGATCTTATCCATGTCGACGATGAAACCATTACCCATTATCAATTGGAAATTGAAAAGTTGCTGCATGAACTGGGTGCAACCAATCTTTCAGTTTTTAATCTCGGCAATGTTGAATCACTAACCCAATATACCAGCAATTATGATCAACTGCGTGAGTTGCTGGTGAATGGCTATGCTTCTTCGGTAGAAGAAATTAAGGCCACGCTTAAAGAGAGTGAAGAAGGGCTTCAGCTCTATCGGGCGATTACTCGTTTTCTCTATGAAGATAGTCTGTTGCCGGGATATGACGGCTCGAAAACTGCCTTGCAGAAAGATGCGCGTCAGCGAGCGGCTGGCGTTATCCAGCGTAGTTGGGCTTGGGGAAATCTGCTGGCTGAACAATTTCCATTGGCTATTCGCCTTTCTATCCATCCGCAGCCCGTTGACAGTATTAAAATCGGTATTCATATGATGCCTACCCGGGATGATTGGCTTACGCCGTGGCATGGTGTCGCAGCCAATATTAACGGTCAATTTGTGCTGATGAAAAGTGATGAAGTGAAAAAGATGCAGGGGAAATTGGTCGAGATCCGTGGTGTCCCCAGCCATTACATGATTGAAGCCGTATCTGAGCAAAATCAGCAGGTGGAACCGCTGGTTGCCGCTCCGCAGGAACAATAATAAAGGTTATCTGAAAGCTATTCGCCGTTATACCGCATTTTTGAGAGAGGGCATTATGAGTATAGATGAACTGGATTGTCGCATTGAACCGATCATGCCTTTTGGACTACTGATTACGCCCAATGCTCCTAAGCAGGACATCACTACGTTGTCTATTGATACCCTGCGCGAGCTAGCACGTACCCATAAGCTGGTTGTATTACGTGGCTTTTCTTCTGGTTTTACGGATCCGGAAAAGTTGACGGAATACACTGGCCGTTGGGGAGAAATAATGATGTGGCCGTTTGGCGCCATACTGGATGTCATGGAGCGCCCTGATCCTTCTGATCATGTTTTGGACAGCACCCATGTGCCATTACATTGGGATGGGATGTATAAGCCGACAATTCCGGAGTTTCAGATATTTCACTGCGTCTCTGCACCTGAGGCAAGTCAAGGAGGGCGGACCACGTTTGTTGATACTGAGCAATTGATTGTTGATGCCAGTGATGATGAGCGTCATGAGTGGAAAAACACCATGATAACTTACCGTACAAGCAGAGTGACGCATTATGGTGGAGAGGTGGTTTCACCGCTGGTTTGTCTCCATCCTGATGGTAAGAAATGGGTGATGCGTTACAACGAACCCATGACAGGAAAAGATGATAAATATTCTGACCATCATTTGTTGACAATCAATGGGTTGTCAGTTGAACAGCAAAAAGAATTTGAAAGAAATCTGTATAACAGATTGTATGACCCGCGTTATTTCTATGCTCATCAATGGCAGTCCGGTGATTTTGTGATTAGTGATAATTTTACTTTGCTACATGGTCGGGAAGCGTTTATTACTCATTCTCCCCGACATCTCCAGCGGGTACATATTCATGGAACACCTGTCTGTGAGAATCTCAGTTTCCGAACTATTTCCAATTCAGATTCTGGTGAAGCGGACGTTGAGTTGAAGGAGGTTTGATTAATGGCTCGTATTGTTTTGGCTGCGATTGCGACTCCAGGCCATGTTTTTCCCATTTGCTCCATTGCCAAGCATTTGATAGGGCAGGGGCACGAAGCGACAATATTCACGGGTTCTATTTTTCGGCAGCAGGCAGAAGCGTTGGGAGCGAGTTTTGTCGCTTTTGATCAGCAGGTTGATGTTGATTACCGTAATCTGGAAGAGAAATTTCCTGAGAGAGGGCAGCATCCTCCCGGAAATCATCAGATGACACATGCCCTTAAGCAATTTTTTGCTGGCCCTATACCCGTGCTGTATCGTCAGTTGGAACAGTTAGTTGAAGGCGCTGATTTGCTGATTGTGGACAATACGTTCTATGCGGTACTGCCATTGTTACAGAAACCTGCCCATGATCGTATTCCTGTTATTGCGATTGGGGTGACACCGTTGTCATGGTCGACTCGGGATACCATCTTCTGGGGACCGCGTATTCCTCCTGAATTATTGCCTGCTGATTTGATGCGTGAGCAATTGGTGGATGAGGAAACGGGTCAGTTGATTGGACAGGTACGGGATGCATTCAACACAGCACTGTTGGAAGTGGCATCTTCTCCTCTGACACAAGATCACAATGATGTCGTTCTGAGTCGAGCCGACCGTTTCCTGCAATTGGCAACCAAATCGTTTGAATTTCCTCGTGATGATTTACCGGAAACGGTGGATTTTATCGGTGCGCTGGGTGTCGAAGTGCAGGATGATAAAACCCAGTTGGAGTGGCCAGATGAAAGCCTGCCGCTTGTCTTAGTCACACAGGGAACGCTGGCGAATGTTGATCTCAGCCAATTGCTGTTACCTACCTTGCGTGCATTGGCGACGCTGCCGGTGCGTGTGCTGGCAATTACGGCAGGAAGGCCAGTCGAAACGTTGGGTGAAGAGATCCCTGACAATGCCAGAGTGGTGGAGTACCTTAACTTTGAACACTGGCTTCCTCGTTCAGCAATTTTCATTACCAATGGTGGGTATGGTTCTCTTAATGCGGCCATTCGTCACGGTGTGCCGCTGGTGGTTGCTGGTACGGGAGATGGTAAGCTGGAGGCTGTCGCCCGTGTTATCTGGTCACGATGCGGTATTAGTCTGAATACGGATACACCGAGTGAAAAACAGTTATATCAAGCGGTGACCCGGATACTTTCTTCTCCTGAATGGCATTATCAGTCACAGAGAATCAAGGCAGATTATGATGCTCATAATGCCTTGGAATCGATCACTCGTCATGTTAATGAATTGATTGCTGAATCAGCTTGAGTCATTAATTGAAGAAAAAGTATATATACCGAATGGATTTCGAGTTGCAGCGCGACGGCAAGGGAAGGAATCCCCGGGAGCATAGTTAACTATGTGACCGGGGTGAGTGAGCGTAGCCAACAAAGCGGCAACTTGAAAGACGGAGGGTATATAATCGGTTAAACCGTCACGAACATCCCCATGTCTGAGTGGGGAATATTCAGTGACGGTTTATTCTTGATCGGAAGTTCTGATTCAGGGTATTAATGCAGAGAGATATCAGGCCTTTTCCCGTACACCTTCAACGGAAATAACCAATTCAACTTCCTGAGATTTTGGTCCTAAATTAGCCTTAATATCAAAATCTTTCAGTTTAATTTTACCATTAGCTTCAAAACCCGTACGGTATCCACCCCACGGATCTTTACCTTCTCCCATTAATTTGGCATTCAGCGTCACAGGTTTGGTGACACCATTTAATGTTAGATCACCGATAACTGTGTATTTTTCTCCCTCTTTGCTGATCTTAGTTGAAGTAAATTTAGCTTCTGGATATTTTTCCGTGTTTAAAAAATTAGGCTTGCGCAGGTGTTTATCGCGCTCGGCATGGTTGGTGTCTACGCTATTCGTCTTAATAACGACATTAACTTTGTCTTTTGCTGGGTTTTGCGGATCGAAAGCAAAATCTCCGTCAAATTTTCTGAAGCTACCGTAAAGCCAGCTCATACCCAAATGTTGGATACGAAATTCAATAAAGGCGTGTTGGCCAATCGTATCGATTTTATAGTTAGCGGCTATTGCAGAGCCTGTACTCATTAATAAAGCGCCTGCGGTCAGGCCAATTAGCATCTTTTTTAACATAGTGATTCTCCAGAGGTTATTTTTAGTCAGGGTTTGAAGCCAAATATTCTTTTTAAGGTACTATCGCGGTCAATAAAATGATGCTTCAATGCAGCAAGTGTGTGCAGCAGGGAGAGCACCACAACAACCCAAGCGAGATAAAGGTGGATAATGCCAGCGGTATCTGCCTGTACGCCTTGTTCTGACAGCGTAGCAGGGATATCAAACCATCCAAAAACACTGATAGGTTGCCCGTCAGCCGTAGAAATAAGATATCCGCTGCCTAAAATGCCAAACAGAGCCAGATAGAGCGTGAAATGAACCAGTTTGGAACCGATTCGCGTCAAATGGCTGTAACTTGTCAGAGGTTTTGGTGGCGGAGAAATAAACCGCCAGATAATACGAATAACCATGACAAAAAAAATTAAACTCCCAATACTTTTATGGAGTTCTGGTGCCTGATGATACCAAGTATCGTAATAGCTTAATGTCACCATCCATAATCCAAGTGCAAACATACCGTAAACAGCGAGTGCAACTAACCAATGGATTAAAACAGAAACATGACCAAAGCGCGTGGAAGTATTTTTTAAAAGCATACCGTTTCCTTATTTTTGATCACTGAAAACTCTCTGCGAATATAAATGAGAAAGTTTAGGTATTATAGTAGATTAAAATGCTATTTGATTTTTATAAATCTTCGACAAATAATTTGTTTAAGAATGTCAGATTTTATCAATAATATAATCATATTATGATCTTGATGATGAAATAAAAAGAATTTAATTCATTTGTTGATTGTGATTTAATGTTAGGTGATTAATATCCATAATAATTATGTGTAAAATTAAAGGTGATATTATTTAATTGTATTTTTTCTATATTCATTTTTGTTTTTAATATATTAATTAAATGAATAATGATCAAGGTGTAAATTGAAATTTATTCATTTATCCATAAAGTGACAGTTATTTTTTATTATAGATCACAATCAATAATAGGAATAACTTATTACTAAATAGATTTTGCGTGTGAATATTATCACTTTATTAAATGATTTATTTAAAAAACAGATGGGTGATTATTATTTAAATTGGTAAAAATAAAAAGCGTTTCCCTGTGTGCCATTGTTTACTCTTAGGGCAAGAGATTGTAATGTTTTCGCGTAGTCACACTCTTTGATCACTATAGCGGGAAATACGATGTACACATTGTGGATAGCCAATAAAAATTATTCTTCTTGGTCACTGCGTCCGTGGATTTTGCTGAAGGCGCTGGAGATCCCATTTAACGAGCAGCTTAGTTATTTTGAAGAGGATAAAAGTAGTTATGAAAAATTCAAAGCATTCTCACCCACTGGGCTTGTTCCTTGTCTGGTAGAGGGTGAAATTACCGTTTGGGATTCACTGGCTATTGTTGAATACCTTGCAGAACACCACACTCAGGTTTGGCCACAAGATCGCATCGCCAGAGCATGGGCAAGAAGTGCTTCGGCAGAAATGCATTCTGGTTTTGCCACATTGCGCCAAACTTGCGCGATGAATTGTTCAAAACAGTTTGAATTGAGGGAAATTTCCCCTGAATTACAGTGTGATATTGACCGCCTTGATGCTCTTTGGTCAGACGGGTTAACGAAATTTGGCGGCGAATGGCTGGCTGGGAATACATTCACTGCGGTTGATGCGTTTTTCGCTCCAGTGGCTTTCCGTGCTCAGACCTATGGGCTGAAATTTTCTGCTATTAGTCAGGCATGGGTTGATCGTATGCTTAAGCATCCGGCAATGGTGGAATGGGCTGAGGCGGCAGCAAAAGAGCCTGAAATAGAGTATTAATTAATAGATAGATATTATTTGACTCAATAACATGCAGGGTACGTTGTGTGCCCTGATTAGAATCACCTATTTTTGGTTGAATATAATTTATTGAGTGATTATTTTAATTTTATTAACCACCTAATATGGACAAAAAAAAGCTCCGTATTGATACGGAGCAGAAATGGGTAAAAGTAGCTGGAAAAATGTAGTAGGTAGTACAGGTGCATAGTAATCCTACGCAATTAAACGCGGATTAAACAAAAGAGATGTAGTGCAGAGGAAGTTCAGTGTGAGGTTTGTTGAGGGGCAATAACAAATTATTTCCGCTTGAGAGAATACCTGGTATGGCCCATTAACAATGAATTTTTATCAAACAAGCCATACCAAATATCAGTTTTTGTCATTGAGTCATACCCTATATTTTTTTATTGGCTGTGACCTGATGAGAAACGGCATCTCGGATCACCTCCAGCGAGGCAGGGTTCTCAATTAACGCAATATCGTTCGGCTCCCGTCCTTCACAAATCGCCTGCATGGTGCGGCGCAGCATTTTCCCTGAGCGGGTTTTGGGAAGTTGGGTAACAAAATAGACCCGCGCCGGGCGCCCGACACTGCCGAGCTGCTTATCGACCAGATCCATCAGTGATTTTTCCAGTGCTGCGAAAGGGTCAGCATTCTGGATTTCCCGTCCTTCCTTGAGTACCGCAAAGGCAACAGCGGCTTGCCCTTTTACTTCATCTTTGATGCCAATCACGGCTACTTCTGCCACGTCTTCATGGCTGGCGATGCACTCTTCGATTTCCCGTGTTCCTAAGCGATGCCCTGAGATATTAATCACATCGTCCGAACGCCCCAGAATAAAATAGTAACCGTCGCTGTCACGGATGCCCCAGTCGAACGTAGAATAAATCTGCTGGGCAAAATGCTTCCAGTAAGTATTTACAAAACGAGTATCATCGCCATAGATGGTCTGAATACAACCGGGAGGCAGGGGGCCTTTGGCGACCAACATCCCTTTTTCGTTATCGCCACATTCCTGACCCGTTAGTTCGTTGATCAGTTTGACGTTGAAGCCGTACATTGGAAAACCGGGGCTGCCAAAACGACTCGGCCGATCATCCAACCCACGCGCAATCGCCATAATCGGCCAGCCGGTTTCGGTCTGCCAATAATTATCAATGACCGGAACGTTGATTGTCTCCGCAACCCAGCGGGCAGTATGTTCATCAAGCGGCTCACCCGCCAGATATAGTGTCTCAAGTGATGAAATATCGTATTTTGCAATACAATCTGTGGGATATTTTTTCAGAACACGGATTGCGGTTGGCGCAGAAAACATTCTGGTGACCTGATGTTTTTCCACGATTTGCCACCAAATACTCGCATCAGGGCGGGTCGGCAGCCCTTCATACATGATGGTTGCCATGCCAGCAATAAGTGGCGCATAGACAATGTAAGAGTGGCCAACCACCCAGCCGATATCCGATGTGCAAAAGAAAACGCCGCCTGCTTTGCCGCCAAAAATGGCATCCATCGAGGTCGCCAGTGCGACTGCATAGCCGCCGACATCACGCTGTACGCCTTTGGGCGTCCCCGTTGTGCCCGATGTATATAGCACACAGGAGGTTTCATTGGATTCCATCCATGTGACAGGAATATCTGCATCAAGGTGCGTTTGCCGCAGGCTGGCGAAATCGATATCCCGTCCTTCCAGCCAATTTATTGCGGCCAGACCGCGGTTCACCATCAAAACATGGCGTGGTGTGTGTTGCGCTAGCTCAATAGCTTCGTCCAGCAGGGGTTTATAAGGAATAATTTTGCCTCTGCGCGATCCCGCATCCGCAGAGACGACCAGCACCGGCTCTGCGTTATCCAGTCGTGTGGCGAGACTGTGGGAAGCAAAGCCGCCAAACACGACCGAATGAATCGCACCGATACGGGCGCAGGCGAGCAGGACGAACAGGGCTTCTGCCACCATTGGCATGTAAACCACCACGCGATCGCCTTTTTTTACCCCCAGCGAGAGCATCATGGCAGCGGCTCGGTTGACTTCCTGATGTAATTCTTTATAGGTGAAAACTTTTTCGCTATTGGTTTCGGTTGAAATGGCAATCAACGCCTTGGCATCGGGTTGGATTTCCAGCCAGCGATCCAGCGCGTTGTAACATAGATTGGTTTGCCCACCGCTGAACCAGCGGGCAAAAGGCGGGTTACTGTGATCCAATACTTGTGCAAAAGGATGTTGCCAGTGTATTCGCCGGGCCTGGTCTGCCCAAAAGGCATCGGGATTATCAATCGAATGCTGATAAAAATCTTGGAATGACATAATCTCTCCTGGCGCTATGCAGATGAGAGGCGGTTCTTGCAGGCAGAACCGCCGATAGCTTCGTCGATTAGATAACGTATAAATCGAGATATTCGTTTACGGGCATGTTTTCCAATAAGGTGCGGTCAAGGGAAACCGACAGGATTTTTCGTTGCTGAGTGTCAGGAAATTGCCGCGTCAGGTTGGTACTGAATTTTTTCAGTAGTAATGGGATGCCATCTTTGCGGCGGCGCGCATGTCCAATCGGGAACTCGACTTTCACTTCGTCAAACTGGCTGCCATCGTTAAATGTGATGGTCAAGGCGTTGGCAATCGAACGTTTCTCAGGGGCATGGTAATCACGGGTGAAATCGGGATTTTCAACACATATCATCTTTTCCCGCAAAGCATCAATGCGTGGATCGGCGGCCACATTATCCTCATAATCGGCCGCCGTCAGACGGCCAAACAATAATGGAATGGCGACCATGTATTGGATGCAGTGATCTCTGTCCGCCGGATTATTCAATGGGCCCTGTTTATCAATAATTCGGATACAGGCTTCGTGGGTACGGATAGTGATTTGGGCAATGTCTTCGACCTGCTTACCTGCCGCTTTCAATTGCTGGTGCAGAGTCATGGCCGCTTCTACGGCCGTTTGTGAGTGGAATTCGGCAGGGAAAGCGATTTTAAACAGCACGTTTTCCATCACATACGCGCCATAAGGACGTTGGAATTTGAACGGTTGCCCATTGAACAGAACATCATAAAATCCCCACGTTTTTGCCGTTAATACTGAGGGATAGCCCATCTCGCCTTTTTGCGCCATCAGCGCCAGTCGCACGGCACGGGAAGTGGCATCACCGGCAGCCCAGGATTTGCGGGAACCCGTGTTAGGGGCATGGCGATAGGTTCTCAGGGATTGTCCGTCCACCCAAGCGAGCGAAACGGCACTCAGTATTTCTTCACGCGCTAAACCCAACATCTGGGCGACAACCGCTGTTGAAGCGACTTTAACCAACACCACGTGATCCAGACCGACTTTATTGAACGCATTTTCCAATGCCAGACAGCCCTGAATTTCATGGGCTTTAATCATGCCGGTCAGCACATCTTTTATGGTCAGTGGTTGTTTTCCATTAGCGACTGCCGTTCGAGACAGCCAGTCGGCGATGGCAAGAATTCCCCCAAGGTTGTCCGATGGATGCCCCCATTCTGCCGCTAGCCAAGTATCGTTGAAATCCAGCCAACGGATCAGGGTGCCAATATTAAAGGCGGCCTGAACTGGATCGAGTTGGAACTGAGTTCCCGGTACGCGCGCACCGTTCGGAACCACGGTACCCGGTACAATCGGCCCCAATAATTTTTTGCAGGCGGGATATTCCAGTGCTTCCAGCCCACAGCCCAGCGTATCCAGAAAACAGTAATGGGCTGTTTCGTAGGCAACGGGGGATGTTATGGTGTAGTTCATGACATAATCCACAATATCCACAATCACTTGATCGTAATCAGGGCGGTTGTTGACAACAGAGGTAGACATAACCAATCCTTCTTAAAAATCGAATAAAACATGAATACAAAAAACACCGCATAAAATAGTGCTACTTACGCTGGTCAATCGGTGTAAACGGCAGGTTCTCAGGGCCGGTGTAGTTGGCTGAAGGGCGAATAATTTTGTTATCAATGCGTTGTTCAATAATGTGAGCCGCCCAGCCAGCAGTACGGGCAATCACAAACAGTGGGGTAAACATGGCGGTAGGGATCCCCATCATGTGATAAGACACCGCCGAGAACCAATCAAGGTTCGGGAACATTTTTTTGTTATCCCGCATTACAAACTCAATGCGCTCTGCAATGTCAAACATCTGAGTTGTGCCCACTTCCTTGGAAAGACGCAGGGAAATCTCTTTAATCACCTTGTGGCGCGGGTCGGAGACGGTATAAACCGGATGACCAAAGCCAATAATGACTTCTTTTCTTTCCAGCCGGCTAAGGATATCGGCTTCGGCTTTGTCGGGAGAGTCATAACGCTGCTGGATTTCGAATGAAACTTCATTGGCACCGCCATGTTTTGACCCGCGTAAGGCGCCAATTCCACCGATAATAGCGGAGTACGTATCTGATCCTGTGCCGGCAATCACTCGGCTGGTAAATGTCGAAGCATTGAATTCATGTTCGGCATACAGGATCAAAGAGCTATGCATTGCCTTTTCCCATGAATCCCGCGGTTTTTGACCATGCAAGAGATGCAGGAAATGCCCGCCGATGGAATCATCATCAGTTTCAACGTCAATCCGACGTCCGTTATGGCTGTAGTGATACCAATAAAGCAGGATAGAGCCGAGGGATGCCAGCAGACGATCTGCGATATCACGGGCGCCGGTAAGGTTATGATCTTCTTTTTCCGGTAGGGTACAACCAAAGACAGAAACGCCCGTGCGCATCACATCCATCGGATGGGCGACCGCAGGCAAAGTTTCCAGTGCTGATTTGACACTGCTTGGCAGGCCACGCAAGGCTTTTAGTTTGGTTTTGTAAGCGGCCAGTTCTGCGCGGGAAGGGAGCCTTTCATGGACGAGCAGATAAGCAATTTCTTCGAATTCACAGTGAGCGGCTAAATCGAGAATATCATAGCCGCGGTAATGTAAATCGCTGCCGTTTTTTCCAACGGTACAGAGCGCTGTATTACCGGCAGTCACGCCAGACAGGGCCACGGATTTTTTCGGTTTAAATGTTGCCGCTTCAGGAGATCCAGTCATCGTATTCTGTTTACTCATGAGTATCACCTCTGGTTTTTCTGGGAAAACAGGGCATCCAATTTCTGTTCAAAATCGTAATAATTAATGCTTTCATAAAGTTCATTACGGGTTTGCATCAGCTCGATCACGTTTTTCTGTGTGCCGTCACGGCGGAGTGTAGTGTAGACCTGCTCTGCGGCTCGATTCATCGCCCGAAATGCAGAGAGCGGGTAAAGCGCGATAGCGACGTCTACGCGACCTAATTCTTCGGTCGTAAAGAGTGGAGTGGCACCAAACTCGGTGATATTGGCCAATATGGGAACCTGCGTTCTTGCGGCAAATACCTGATACATTTGCAACTCTGTTATCGCCTCTGGAAACAACATATCTGCACCGGCGGCAATATAAGCCTCGGCTCTGTCGAGAGCGGCTTCCAACCCTTCCACCGCCAGTGCATCTGTGCGCGCCATAATCACAAAATGCTCATCGGTGCGGGCATCAACGGCAGCTTTGATACGATCGACCATCTCCTCTTTGGAGACAATTTCTTTATTTGGACGATGCCCACAACGTTTGGCACCTACCTGATCTTCAATATGGATACCCGCAGCACCTGCTTTAATAATAGAACGAACGGTGCGGGCGACATTAAATGCCGAAGAACCAAAACCGATATCGGCATCCACCAGTAGCGGTAAATCGCATACATCGGTGATGCGACGAATATCGGTCAGCACATCATCCAGCGTTGAGATGCCCAGATCCGGCAGACCTAACGAACCTGCTGAAACGCCGCCACCAGAAAGATAAATGGCTTTGTAGCCCGCTCGTTTCGCCAGCAACGCATGGTTTGCATTGATAGTTCCGACCACCTGTAACGGAGATTCGGCCTCTATTGCCCGGCGAAAAGCCAGACCAGCAGAAGAAAATGCCATATATAACTCCATTGTTACTAAAATGAAACTAATTCGTATTGAATTGTTATTTGAGCAAGATTTGTGCCAATGGTTGAAAAACAGGGTGCGAATCGGAGATGTGTAATAGAAGGTGTTGATATTTTTTGTTTTAAATTAATGGAATAGCGCTATTCGTGCTTGTTGCATGATAACTGTACATCTATTAGGCATAATGTATACTTGTTTCATATTGAATCAATAATGTTTCATTTTTGTTTCAATTCTGAAAAAATGAAACATTGTGGCGAGCTTATCAAAAATCGAAAAGAACAAGAGGGGGGAACAAATGGCGTCAGGACACACAGGGGAGCGTGATAACAACAAACCGGTTATCTGGACAGTATCGGTTTCCCGGCTTTTTGATCTTTTTCGTGACATCACGCCGGAATTTGATCATCAGGCTGATATCACACCGATTAATCTTGGTTTTGAACAGGCGGTTCAGCATATTCGTAAACGTCTGGAAACGGAGCACTGTGATGCCGTGATTTGCGCGGGCTCGAATGGTGCCTATTTAAAAAGTCGTTTATCCGTGCCGGTGATTATCGCCAAATCCAGTGGTTTTGATTTCATGCAGGCACTGGCGCGCGCGAGGCAAATCAGCGCCCGGATTGGCGTCATCACTTATCAGAATACCCTGCCAGCATTAGAAGAATTTCAGCAGCGTTTCAACCTGCGGATTGAACAGCGCAGCTATGTGACGGAAGAAGATGCCAGAGCGCAGGTCAATGCGCTGAAAGCCGTAGGTATCAAGGTTATTGTGGGCGCAGGGCTGATTACCGATCTGGCTTATGAAGCCGAGCTGGTGGGGGTGTTTCTCTATTCTGCCGATACTATCCGGCAGGCATTTCATGATGCGCTGGAAATGGCCAGAATGACCAAACTCAATCTGGTGTCGAGTTCGCCTTATCCTACGGAGGATAAGTTACGCATTCGTCATACGCTCAACGATATTAGAGGTGATTCCGCTGCGGTGGAGCATGTACGTAACACGATTATGCTGTATGCCCGCTCGACGGCCACGGTGTTGATTCAAGGGGAAAGTGGTACGGGGAAAGAGCTGGTGGCGCAGGCCATTCATCATGAATACAGCCTGCGTTATGGACAGTCTGTGGGTAAACATCCGCGTCCCTTTGTTGCGGTCAACTGTGGTGCCATTACCGAGTCATTACTGGAAGCAGAGCTGTTTGGCTATGAAGAAGGCGCTTTCACGGGCTCCCGCCGAGGGGGGCGGGCGGGTTTGTTTGAAATCGCGCACAGAGGAACGCTGTTTCTGGATGAAATCGGCGAAATGCCATTGCCACTGCAAACGCGGTTATTGAGGGTGCTGGAGGAAAAATCCGTCGTCAGGGTCGGGGGATATCGTCCGATTGCCGTTGATGTTCGGATCATTTGTGCCACCCATTGTGATTTAGATACGTGGGTGCGAGAAGGGCGCTTCCGGGCAGACCTCTTCTACCGCTTGAGTGTGCTGCGAATTAATGTTCCGGCATTACGTGAAAGAGGGAGTGATATTGGGCTGCTGGCCGTGGAGTATCTGCGGCGGGCATTTGCAGCGCTTAACTTGCCTGTTTCATCGTCAAGGATACGGGAGCTCTCTGCTTGTCATGCAGCGCTGCAATCTTACCATTGGCCGGGTAATGTGCGGGAACTGCGTAATTTGATGGAGAGGATTGCACTATACTTAAGTGCCCACCCCGAACAGACATTGACACCGGCCTTGATCTTATCGCTTTCACCTGAGCGGCAGACTGATATCGGTTCGGTGAAGAACAACGCGAAAACTTCCGAGATTGAATCTCCTTCTTCAATGGCGGTTTCTTCCTCTGTCCATGATATTGTGGCGAGATTTGCGGGTAATCGACAGGCGGCGGCAGAATATCTGGGAATTAGCCGCACGACGTTATGGCGGAGGTTAAAGCAAGAGCCGGGGAAAGATTAAATGGAAAAACCTTATTGGAATAGGCTCCTTATTGACTAATATTGTGATAACTATCACCAATGTGACATTTTTGAAATGCAATATATTCCTGTGGTATCCAACCTGCTTCTCCGGACTTTTTGTGAGCCAAAAACCAGCCATTGAGTGATTTCTCCAGATACAGACATTCTCCTACTTTCACTGTCAATTCATGGGCGATGTAATTTTCATTGCATATTGCTTTGTTTGCATGGGTGAAGCTTAGAATTTGCTGAGGAACCCACCCACTTATATTTGAGGCATTTGTTGTCCAAATCCAGTAAGGGTATTCAATGTCACTGTGACTGATTGAGACGATATCTCCAGCCTGTAACCTGATTGGATTTGGGAAAGCGCTGAAGTAATTACAGGTAACAATGCCTTTTCTAAGCATTTCTTCTCCACATTTTCACTAATTTAGTCGCTGGAATGATAATGAGTAATTATACATTGAATTTTATTATATCGGTATGTTATTTTTGACATGGTTTTGGAAAAATAAATATAAATAAAAAACAAAGGTAACTTATTTAGCTGTGAAATTATAAAAATAAATATATTATTAATAGAGTGATGAGTGTATTGCTGATTTATCACATTATGGATATTTATAATAAATAAGGATTGTTCTTTTCTACAGTCCATAATGAGTGTTATGTTAATAACAATGAAAATGCTAAGGTTTATGAGGTTAATTGTTTTTAAGTGATGTGGTAAATTATATTCATTATAGTGCCATAATACAACGATAATATGAAATCATTAATCTAAATATGATTGGTAAGTAATGTGTTTTAAACATAATTGAGTATTATTTTATCATGATCAATTTATTTTGTCGTGAGACGCTTTTTGAGGTTTGGCTTCTATATTGTTTTGCTATTATTTAGTCCGTAAGCAGCTTATAAGTGAAGAGTAGATCCAGTGTTATGTTGGTCGCGTATAAAAATAGGCTAATACCATTAACTAATGAGGGTACTATAATGAAAATGATTGATATATTGATGGCTATAAGGACTGAAGATATTATTAATGACTATGGCAAGCTTAGCAAAGACATTAATAAACCTGTTTCACTTCATCCTTCAGTCGTTTATGACAAATATATCCGCATTTTACCTGAAGATGAAAAAGTTGTTTCAATTGATGATGTAGGGGATATTGTTATTAAAGCCAATGTTGGCGACATGATCCGATTTAATGGAATTACGTTAAATAATAATCCCATGTACTCTATCTCTGTATTGAAATTTGTGCCAATGGCAGAGAAAATGATTCAGGAAGATGTAGTTAAAATGATGGATCTACCTAAAGTAGAACATTATATTAAAATGATGCCTGTCATGAAAATGGATAATCCATTAGACGTAGACATGCAAAAAATTAGAAGCTACTACTGGATGATTGAAGTCAATGAATTGCCTTATCATGGTAGCGTGCGTGTGATGTACTATGAATGTATTATCGGAATATATAAAGAAGGTGTTCTGCAAGGCTATGTAGCGATAGAACCCGGTATTGTTCTGGATAATAAATAATTTCTCTTTAGCAAGAAAATTTTAATTTGATTTAGCTTTTAGAGGTCGCGCGATGCGCGACCTTTTTGCTTATTTATTGAATATAGTCGTCTATTTTCTGGTATTTTCGGTCTCATAAATAGAGGATAATTCGGTTACGTATTAAAAATGTGTATTATGAATTTCATTGTATTTCATCATATGCTCTCAACACATTAAATACACAACCCAAATAGGTGTACACGATAAAGTTCGTAGCAATAGAGGTAATCTACACGAATGTCGTGCATTTAATGCACGACATTATAAGCTAACTCAGAGAGATATAAAAAACAGTAAAGTAGTGCTGGAGAAAAAATTTCAACTAAAATAAAAACGATAGAAATTAATAGCGATGATACTATAGTTTTTTTAAATTTTCTGTCTGAAATGAAAAAATAACTAACTATAGAAAATAATAAAAAAAAGACAGAGAATTTAATTACCATTAATAAAATGAATGTCATTCCCTTTTCCGAGCAAAAAAACTATCCCGCCTGTTTGCACTGGCGGAAGCGAAAGAGAGTGGCAACCTGAAACGCTATCTTCATTCAATAAATAGCCAATAGAGGAGATTAACGATTAGTTGGGTGGATTGGGAGAATTGTGGTCAGATGTTGGGGGATTCGGTGTGGGATTTGGGGCAGGGGGAGGCGGAAGGGGCGTAAAGAACCGCCCCAAAATAATCGGATATTCAGCTAATGTAATCGCATCATTATGCCGATCTATACCATCCCATCAACATAATATACGTGTTGGTAATATCGATTGCTTCTCCGTTACCAGTGTTTGATGTTGCACCTGATATGGTGTGGGTATGACTACCAATATCAACTTCATGTTGATGAGCTCCATCAGTACTGGTGTTATATTTATAATTATCCCAATCAGAGGAGTGGGAGCCATAATTATTATTCGTATTATCATAAACTCCATATCGTGCTTTATCTGTATCGGTATATGCTTCTCCCCAACCACTATCATGAAAATGCTCACCGGCGCTATTCGTTGTTTTTGTTCCATAATCAAATGGGTCTGTTGTGGCTGAGAATGAGTGATTATGAGCAGGTATTTGTGCAGCGCTCAAAGTGATTGAGTCATTCCCTCCTGTTGATAAAACGTCTGAACCATTTAGAGATGCCAATCTGATAGTTTTATTTTCGCCAATATATTTCCAAGTTGTACCAGGGAATAGGTTGTTGGGGTTTTTATTTTGCGCAAACCATAAAACAATACCGACAGGATATACTGTATCAATAGTTACCGCATTTTTTGCCCGTTCCACGGTTTCCGCTAATCCGATATTTTTCACAAATGTTTCTTTGTCAGGAATATCCGCCCCATTCCGATTTTTCTCTAATCGAGTATTGGCGTTATCATTTGAATTGCTAGCGTTTTTATTAGCAGTATTTGCCAAATCGCATGCAGCTTTAACTGCTTTTGGTGTTGCCGCATTAGTTTCGCTATCACTATCGACATCATTGCTTAGAATCACAAATCCTTTATCTTTAAGTGTTGCATCAGGATGATCACGGCTCTGGGCGTGATTTTGAATGGAGTCTTTGACATATTTTCTGGTCGGCACTATGACAACGTCATCTTCTTCTAAGGCTTTTGATTCAGGCTTCTTATCTTGAATGCTCATATTTATTCCCTCATTTAATCAACAACGTGTATTGCTAAATAACATGAAGGCGGGCTACTTCTCCGCCTGTGAACACTAATAAAAAGGTTCATCAATACCGGAGAGAACTTCTGATTAGGATGGCACGGAATGGTTGGTAGGGCATTAATAAAATCTATTTGTCTATGGCTGACTGATAAGACTTAGCATTTAAAGAGGATAATTCTCCCCTTTAATTTAAGATATTGATATTTATTATTTTTGTCAGAAAACCGGAATTCCTGTTCTGAGCGGGAATTACGTAAAGTCAACAAGTTATCTAAAGGCGGGATTTCTCACCTTTAACTCTTAAGTCTTTTGCATGGTGCGGGCATCCTTCCGTTTCAAACGGAGGCAGTTGTAGGGATTCCTTCAGTTTAAGGGCCTCCAATTTGAGAGACTCCCCTCTTTAAGAGGTTCAGTTTGAACACCAAAAATATTGGTATGCAAAATGATGAATACAATCTGAAGTTATCACCATAATTCAGCGATGCCCAGTTTTTTGCCGCAATGGCCACCGCTGCGTGCCAGTAACCCCGGCGTTTGATCAAAGAACTTACCCATTGGCTGAAGGGATCTGATTTATGCTCCACGCCAATCATCACAGAACGCGCTCCCTGAACCAGTAACGTGCGCAGATAACCATTGCCAGCTTTGGTGATTTTTCCCAAACGGGGCTTTCCTCCACTGCTGTACTGCGACGGCGTTAAACCCAGCCATGCTGCTAGTTGTCGGCCATTTTTAAAATCATGTCCATTACCAATACTGGCAACTAACGCACTGGCTGTTATCGGTCTCATGCCTTTGAATTTCATGATATTTTTTCTGCGTACATCCTGATTAATTATTTTTACCAGGATGCGATAGTAATCAGCAATCTTTAGTTCAAGATTGTCAATATGCCTGAGTAGGTCATCGACACATTGTCTGACCCAGCCCGATAGTGTTTCCCTGTGCTCTGTAACCAAGTGGCGCAGTTGCTTTGGTTACTCCCCATGATGGCACGGAAAATCAATACAGTAACTCAATCGAGGGGAAGTCCCTTTCATTCGATAAGTTCATTTTTTGATCTGGTTAGGGCGGTAAATCCTGAGGCTAGGTGCTATGAAGACCATTACATTCAATTCTTCCGGCGACGTCTGTGTCGCCTCAGAGTTCAAAAAATAAAGTATGCAACCTTTTCTGTTGCCCCTTGTATGTGTAACCAAGACCAAAATTAAATCTTTTTCGTCATGAGTATCGTTTCATAACCTTCATAAATACCAGAAATAGCTAAAAACTCTCCGGCTCAGATAAAACCTGCATTTTCATAAGCCGGTAACGCCTTTTGATTATTGCTGTCCGGATCGATGAGAAACATATCTGCTTTAGCGTCTATCGGTAAAACATTATGAATTCGTTGATTGCTATAGCAGCAAGTCCTTTTCCAAGGAAGTTCTCCTCTCAGTCAAAAATTCCATCAAAATAGGAGCTTTGTATTTTTCTACCTTTCATAAAGATATCGAGATCAACTCGATAGGCGTCACTGTTGTCCCAAAATTCTTGAACGTAAGGTTTATCTAACCAACTAAGAACTTGCTCCTTATGCTGCAATGTCGCTTTCTCAAATGAAATACTCATATTATTTATCTGTATAATTATCTAACATGCTCATCAGCCAGTTTAACCTATACCCTAACTGGGCGTCAGGATGATTGATACAAAAGCGTCAGAATAAGGTCAATAATCATAATGAAAAATATACAAATTAGAGAAAAAATGAAGCTGGAATTTAAACACCTGACGCAAATAAACATCGATGACATCATCGTACTCCATAACCACCCTGAGGTTTTGCGTCAAATGCCGCTTGGTAGCCCAAACTTCGACCATGAAAAGTGTTTGAAATGGGTAACACAAAAAGAAGCCCAATGGGCTCAGTATGGTTATGGACCGTGGGCATTTGTGATTGACAATAAATTTGCAGGTTGGGGAGGGCTTCAGTTTGAGGAAGGAGATGCAGATCTTGCTCTGGTACTACATCCTGATTATTGGGGGACAGGTAAGATAATCTATGACGAGATAGTCAGACGTGCATTTACTGAGATGAATTTAGAAACCATCACCATTTTACTTCCCCCTTCCAGAACAAGGATAAAAGGTATTTTTCGCTTAGGATTTCAGCCTGACGGAGAGGTTGAGTTAGATGGGGTTCGTTTTCTGCGTTTTCGTTTGTCTGGTTCTAGGATACTAATGTCAGGGTCCTAAGAGATCTACTGATTAATGAACAAATCTATCCTTAACGAATGAAAAGGACTTTCCCTCGATTGAGTTACTGTATTGATTTTCCGTGCCATCATGGGGAGTAACCAAAATATGACAGTAGCTTTCCTTCCCACCTCTCCTTCATCTCAGGCTTCTCCATTTTTTGGCAAAAAGTGTACATCAGCTAAATATCATCAAAAATTCTGAATATTTAAAAGCACTGTTTATGTGTACAGAAATACGTCAGTTTAGAGAGGGATTTTGACGGTGAATTTTTCGAACAAAATAACGATGTCTGTTCTTCGATATGAATTTTAGAGGGAGTGATCTGAAGGGTAAATCAGACCCAAAACAGGCAAAAATGGCGTGTGTTTTTGTTACACTTTTTTACAAATGGAAATACATTAGTTGCAAACAAAAACACCTCAGAGGGGGAATCTGAGGTGTTTCGATTTTAACTTCACGTGCATTTTACGTGCACTTTGAAGTCCTTTTACTGTCATGGTAGTGTCCCATCAACTTTGCTAACTGACTGTTTTTCAAGTTGTTGTCCTGACACTGACCCACCAAATTTGGTGGAGCTGGCGGGAGTTGAACCCGCGTCCGAAATTCCTACATCCTCGGTACTACATGCTTAGTCTAGTCTTTACATTCGCTTGCCAGCTGCGGACAGACACGCCACTAACAAACTAGCCTGATTGGATTTAACGCTTCAACCCCAGGCAGGGCATCCACGCGATCTCTTTTGGGTTTGACCTCTCTTGATCCCCGTCCTAAGAGCGGAGGCTAGGGAGAGAGGGCTCTAAGCAGGTTATTAAGCTGCTAGTGCGTAGTTTTCGTCGTTTGCGACTATTATTTTGCGGCTTTTAACGAGGCCAACCGCCCCTCGGCATGCACCTTGGGTTTCGCGAATCCCGTCGAATCCAGAATCAGCCCCAAGTATGTTAAAAGCAAGTATATCAGAATATTGGATGATAATGCCAGTGATTAACGCCCTGAATTCTTCATTATTCTTTCTTTGTCTACTTTCCACTCACGTTCTTTGATATCTGAACGTTTATCATGCGCTTTTTTACCTTTCGCAACGCCAATTTTGATTTTGCTCCAAGCGTTCTTCCAGTACATGGAAAGCGCAACGATTGTATAACCTTCGCGATTGACTCGACCATATAGTGAATCAAGTTCGCGCTTGTTAAGGAGTAATTTGCGTGACCGTGTCGGATCACAAACTATATGGGAAGAAGCGACATTTAATGGTGTGATTGTGGCACCAAAAAGATAAGCATCACCATCTTTGAGCAAAACGTAACTCTCACTGATGTTTGCCTTGCCAGCGCGTAGTGATTTTACTTCCCAACCTTGTAGCGATAAGCCAGCTTCGAATTCTTCTTCGATGAAGTATTCATGGCGGGCTCGCTTATTCATGGCAATTGTTGCCGAACCGGGTTTGTGTGCTTTTTTCTTTGTCATAATGCGTTGTATTATACTGTATGCGTTAATGAAAGAAATCTCTTCTGAGTGATATTTAGCAATAAATGCATATTTATTGTTCCAAACGCCATCAGGTTTTTATTTAACCACATTTAAATGATACTATTCAGTGCTGTTACGTTTTACAGGAAATGATATGCCACAGATTAGTCGCTCTGCGTTAGTACCTTACAGCGTGGAACAAATGTACAAATTGATCAACGATGTAAAGTCTTATCCGGATTTTTTACCGGGATGTGTGGGTAGCAGTGTAATAAGTCGTAGTAATAATGAGATGACGGCTGCTGTTGAGGTCTCCAAGGCAGGGATCAGTAAGACGTTCGTGACGCGCAATACGTTATCTGATAATAAAAGTATCAGTATGCAGCTTGTTGATGGGCCTTTTCGAAAGCTGATGGGCGGGTGGCATTTTACCCCACTTAGCGAGGATGCCTGTAAAGTTGAGCTACATCTCGACTTTGAGTTTACCAACAAGTTGATTGAGTTGGCTTTTGGTAAGGTGTTTAAGGAATTAGCTGGTAATATGGTTCAGGCTTTTACCCAACGTGCGCGTGAGGTTTACAGTGTCTGATATCAATGTCGAAGTCGTTTATGCTCTGCCTGAACGGCAATATCTTTGTAATGTGAAAGTACCTCAGGGATCGACTATCGAACAGGCGATTGTCGCATCTGGTCTTTTGACATTACGTAGTGATATCGATTTGACTAAGAATAAAATCGGCATTTATAGTCGCCCGGCTAAATTGTCCGATACGATGGAAGAAGGGGATCGTGTAGAAATTTATCGTCCCCTTCTTGCCGATCCAAAAGAAATGCGTCGTAAACGGGCTGAACGAGCTAAAAATAGCACTCAATAACATTTATTCCGATATCTATTTATTCGCCAGATGCATTACTGGCGAATAAATAAAATTCCGCGTTTTACTGATCCTCTGGCAGAGCTTTTTCATTCTTGATATCAGTCAATACACCATTACTATCAAAGGTGAGTGTCAATGTTTCTTGTGTGGCCTTCTTATGGCCTGGCTGCTCACGGAATATGTAGTACCAAATTTGACTTCCAAACGGATCGGTCAGCATTGGTGTTCCCAAAGTGTAAGCGACTTGTTGTTGAGTCATTCCTTTGTGGATTTTTGATACCGCAGCCGGTGTCAGGTAATTCCCTTGATTAATATCAGGACGATAAACAACTCGCTCAAACATGGAGCAACCCGCAGTCAGCATAACAAGTGATACGGTAGCGGCAGTCAACAATTTACAGCGCATAGTAATTACATTCCTTTAGGAGTAAGGCCGTCGATGATAATAAACATTGAAGAGATTGAAAACCTTTCAGCGTTTTACCTATGACTTCAAGTATACAAAAAAGTTGTATTAATTTATGCCGCTAATAGCTCTTTTGCATTGGCCAGCGTGTTTTTTGTGACTTCATTACCGGCCAGAAGCCGCGCCAGCTCTTGGAGTCGGGATTTTTTGTCCAATAATTGCATTTGGGTTTCTGTTTCTTCCCCGTCGGTTTGTTTGTTGACATAAAAGTGTTGATGCCCACATCCTGCGACTTGCGGTAAATGTGTTACGCACATAACTTGGGTCGATTCTCCCAATTCACGCAGCAGGCGGCCAACGATCGCCGCTGTTGGGCCACTGATACCGACATCCACTTCGTCGAAGATTAATGCAGGCGTTTCCATTTTCTTGGCTGTAATGACCTGAATAGCCAGTGCCATACGGGAAAGTTCGCCACCAGAAGCAACTTTTGCCAGTGATTGATGAGGCTGTCCCGGGTTTGTTGTTACGTTAAACTCAACTTTGCTGGCACCATCAATATTTAAATGCTCGGGTTCAAATGTGAGGTCAATGGTAAAACGCCCATGAGGCATGGAGAGTTGATGTATGCTGTTGGTGATCAGTTGGCTTAATTCTACAGCATATTGTTGGCGAACCTGATGTAGCTTTTCTGCCACATTGAGCGCTTGTTGATAATGCAGGCTGACGAGTTCACTGAGATGGGCGCAATCATCTTCCTGCTGGGAGAGCTGATGTTGCTCTTCCATAAGTTGTTGGTGCAGGGCAGGCAGTTCTTCTGGCTTAACGCGATGTTTACGAGCCATGCTGATTTGTTGCGAAATTTTCTGTTCCAATTCAAACAGGCGGTTAGGGTCTAATTCCAGTAGATCACTGTAATGACGTAATTCATCACTGACTTCATTAATTTGAATGGCGGCTTCTTCCAGCATGTTAAGCAGTTCGTTGAATTTGTGATCCATGCTGGCCAGTTCAGTCAGTTCGTTTCGTGCGTAATTCAGAAGGCTGACAATGTTCTGCTCATCATTATCATTTAAGATCTGGAGAACGTTCTGACTGACAGAGAGAAACTGCCCGCAATTTGCCAGCCGCTTATATTCGCTATCCTGTTCTTGGTATTCACCGACTTGTGGTGCCAGTTCGTTTAGTTCTTTCAAGTGATATTCGAGTAACTGCTGGCGAGAGCGGCGTTCAAGAGCCTGCTGTTGAAATTGGACGAGTGCCTGACAGCTTTGCCGCCATTGTTGGTAAGCCTGCTTCATTTCATACTGCAGTTCAAATTCGCCAGCGTAAATGTCCAGTAAACGCCTTTGGTGACGGTTTTCTAAAAGTAATTGGTGGGCATGTTGCCCATGGATTTGGATTAGATGTGAACCTAATTCACGTAGCTGGGAAAGGGGGACAGCCGTGCCATTGATAAAACCACGGGAGCGCCCATCAGCGGTAATCGTGCGCCGCAACAGGCACTCATTGTCGTCATCACGACTTTCATCAAGCTGGTGGGCTTCAAGCCATTTACGGGCAGAAGGCGCATCCGCCAATGAAAAACGGGCACAGATGTCAGTACGGGTAGCACCAGCACGAACCATATTGGCTTCGCCTCGATTGCCAAGGCATAAGCCCAGCGCATCAATGGCGATGGATTTACCTGCGCCGGTTTCCCCTGTGATTGCTGTCATTCCTGAGCGGAAATCAATTTCCAGTTCGCGAACGATAGCAAAATTACTGATGGTTAACTGAGTCAGCATCGCGTTCCTCCTACCTTTCCTGTATATAAAAACATGTCTGTACTTTCACACAGTATAAACTGGTTTTTTATACAGTAAAGTGGGAGGCCTACGTTTTTAGAACATTTTTTTCGACCAACCCAGCTTCGTACTCAGTGTATTGAAATAGTTGTAATCTTTCGGGTGTATCAAGTGCAGGTTATATTCACTGCGTTTGATAATGACTTCTTCACTGTCCTGGATCGGCAACACGATCTGGCTATCACAGCTTACTTCATAGTCATTGCTGTTCCGGGAGAATTTCAGACGAATGCTGCTTTCGCTGCTGATAACAAGAGGGCGCGCTGAAAGCGTGTGTGGAAACATCGGTACCAGCACAATGGCGTTCAAGTTTGGTGTCAATATTGGCCCACCAGCAGACAACGAGTAGGCTGTTGAGCCTGTGGGGGTCGCAATGATTAAGCCATCTGAGCGTTGGGAAAACGCAAAACGCTCATCAATATAAACTTCGAAGTCAATCATGTGAGCGACTTTGCCCGGATGCAGCACGACTTCATTCAGTGCCGTACTGCGCCGTGATTTCTGTCCCTTTTTCGTGACTTGAGCTTCCAGTAGGAAACGTTTTTCGTCTCGATATTCTCCATTGAGTACTTCGGAAAGCTGCTGCAAGGCATTATCGGGATCTAAATCCGTCAGAAAGCCTAAATTGCCACGGTTAATGCCAATCACTTTGATGTCATAGCGTGACAATACTCTGGCAGCTCCCAGCATGTTGCCATCGCCGCCAACAACAATCACCAGATCAGCTATTTTGCCGATTTCGGTCAATCCTCCAGTCTGAACACCTTTTAAACCAATGTCTCTAGCAACTTGTCTATCCATGATGACGTAGTATCCTTTGGATATCAGCCAGTGATAAAGCATTTCATGGGTGGCCAGCGCTTCAGGGTGACGTGGACGGCCGACAATACCGATGCATTTGAATTCGTTATTCATTGCTGTTGTTTCCTTCAGCATATGGTTTTGCCCTCACAATATGATTGTTCCCTTGAATCCCTTGTTTTGATCCCCATAATAAGCGGGAGTAGCGCAAATAATACAAAATACGCGGAGATATTCATGAGTAGTAAAGACCAAAAAGTACCTGACGAGCAAGTCTCAGAAAATACAGAAAATGTATTTGAGCAACAAATGGATGCAGAAAAGGCAGACACGCCAGAGACTGAGAGCATTGTTGACCCGCGTGTTGCCGAGTTGGAAGAACAGCTAAAACAGGCTCAAATTGGCGAACGCGATGCAATGTTACGTGCTCGTGCTGAAGTGGAAAATATCCGTCGTCGCACAGAACTGGATATAGAAAAAGCACATAAATTCGCACTGGAACGTTTTGCCAATGAACTTCTGCCCGTGATCGACAATCTGGAACGTGCACTGGAAGCGGTTGATCGCTCTAATGACGCGCTGTTGCCAATGATTGAAGGCGTTGAGTTAACATTGAAATCATTCACTAATGCTGTAGGTAAATTCGGCATTGAAGTGGTGGGTGACACTAATGTTCCTTTCAATCCTGAAGTACATCAGGCGATGACCATGATGGAATCCGATCAACATGAACCCAATCACGTTATGTTAGTGATGCAGAAAGGTTATACCTTGAATGGTCGTTTATTGCGCCCTGCAATGGTTGCTGTTTCTAAATAAAAATTACGCTATCTTGTGATTACAATGCCGCCATACACAGGGCGGCATTTTTGTGGTTATTCTATTGTCACTCAGGCAGTGTGGGATACCAATCAATTGGCGTCAATCCTTGATCTTCCAGCAGGCTGTTTGCCTGTGAAAAATGTTTGCATCCCAGAAAACCGCGATGGGCTGATAAAGGCGAAGGGTGTGGTGCTTTCAGGACATAGTGCTGTTGGGTATTGATGAAGTGTCCTTTTTTCTGGGCATGGGAACCCCAAAGTAGGAAAATGACGCCGCGACGATGTTCATTGATTGCCGCAATGACTTTGTCAGTGAAGATTTCCCAGCCTAAATTAGCATGTGAATGTGCATTGCCACGTTCAACGGTCAGCACCGTATTGAGCAGCAATACGCCTTGCTTTGCCCAACTGACCAAGCAGCCATGATTAGGGCGGCTAAACCCAGCAATATCCGATTCCAGCTCCTTATACATGTTGACAAGAGAAGGTGGTGCAGGAATACCAGGCTGTACTGAGAAGGCCAGACCGTGGGCCTGATTTGGGCCGTGGTAAGGATCTTGCCCCAAAATCACGACTTTTACATCGGACAGTTCAGTATAGCGGAATGCATTGAAAACATCCTGCTGTGGCGGATAAATCGTCTTTCCGGCCTTACGTTCATTGGCAACATAGGTCAATGTGTCAACGAAATAGGGCTGTGTTTTTTCATGGCCGATGACTTCGTGCCATGTGAGAGAGGCGGGCATCGCGAATCCCTTTCTATATGATTGTCAGATAGGCTTAAGCTTACCGATTCCCTTCGCATAGGGAAACCCTCTGATCTTCATCTGAAGCTAATTGATAGGATGAAATTCTGATTTTATAAATTATTTTGAAAATTTATAAAAATAATTTCGTGTTTTTCTCTCATAAAAAATCATTTACTGATATTCCTTTCATTATATATGGATATTAATTTTGTTAAATAAAAATTAAATTTGTTATTAATGTGTTACAGATCTCTGCCGATAGAGAGTTTAGGTTTGTTAATTATGCCTAACCTGAATAATCTGTAGGAGAGTTTTATGACTTTATCAATAAATGGCAGTTTTTTCAGTGAATTAGGGATTTATTCGTTACAGGGAAGTCCACTGCAGCTTCAATCGAGTTCTCCAGTCAAATCACCACCTGATAAGGCTGACGAGACCCATTCCACAACACAACCCACAACAATTTCGCTTTCAGAAAATACTCAGCAAAATAATAATCTTTATCAATCATTGGTTCGCGATCGGCATCTAAGTGCCATGGCATTACCTGAATTACATGCCAATGATATTGCAGGAAAACATTCTAAACGCATCGATTATGATCTGTCACTGGTCACCCGTGATGTTTACCGTATGAATAGCATGGGAATTGGTGATTATGTGCGTCTTACGAAAGATGAAATATCAAAAGCGGGCATTGATCCTGCTATCTTGGAGGATAGTTCAACAGGATTTCAGGCAGGCGTTTATCGAAATAAGGGCTTATATATCGTGTCATTTACTGGCTCGAACGAAATACAGGATTTCATGGCAAGTATTCGTCAAGGGCTTGGATTTAAAGAAGAGCAATATGGTCAGGCTGTAAAGTTGGCACAGGCAGCGTTAAAGGCATTCGGTGAAAATGTCATTTTCACGGGTCATTCAATGGGGGGAGGATTGGCATCTGTGGCGGCGCTGACAACAGGAAAACCCGCAGTTATTTTTAATGCTGCCGGTGTGTCAGATTCGACATTGAAAAGTATGGGGTTATCACCGGAAGCAAGTCGTGAAGTAGCAGAAAATGGGTTAATCCGGAATTATATTGTTGAACATGACTGGCTTGATAATCTGCAAAAAACCTTGCCAATTCCCCAGCCCATGGGAAATAAAATTCTGCTTGAATATGAATACGAACCGGAAGGGATATTGGATTCCATTTTTGCCTATCGGTATGCTTTTCACTCATTCAAGGCGCATTTTATGGAAGCTGTGCAGGAATTGCTAACCGTCCATAAACCTTGGTTGAATAAAGCAGGTGAAATGATAGCTGCCACTGGGGACAATATGCAAAACGAGGCTATTCCTATGCAAAAACAGGCTTTGAATACATGGGGGATGAATATGGATGAGGCCGAAATCAGTGAACAGTTAAGGGAAGAGCGTCATCAATTGGTTTCACAACAGCTTGAGAAGTATTATTCAGTATAATATTCGTACAAATGGAATGACGAGTAAGGCTGAATCCATTGTTTCTGTTTGTCAGAGATGATAAAGCGGGCTGTTTGCCCGCTTTTGCCAGTGAGATTAATCGTTGGTTGGTTCTGACGTTTCTGGTTTGGAGTCACCGGAAGGCGTGCGGCGTTTTCCAATATTTTTACTATCGCGATGACGAACTTTCACTCGTGTTTTCTTCGCTTCTTCTTCTACCTTTTTCTTCTCTTTACGTTTCTCCAGCACTTTCTTAGAAGGCTTATAGCTCTTTTTCTCACTGGGTGCTTTAGTTTGTGGGCGCAGTTCATCAACAACCCGTACTTTCAATGGTTCGTTGAGATAACGGGTGACTTTGCCAAGCAGTGGATGATCGTGAGACTCAACCAGTGCAATGGCGGTTCCCTTACGGCCTGCACGGGCAGTACGGCCAATCCGGTGCAGATAAACATCGGCAGTACGTGGTAAATCAAAGTTAAAGACGTGGCTGATATTTTCAATATCTAACCCGCGGGACGCAACATCAGTTGCAACCATAACGTTGACTCTGCCATCATTCAGTCGCTTGACGGCATCTGTACGTTTGGTCTGCACCATTTCACCTTCAAGAAAACAGGCCTGAATGCCTGCTTTATGTAGATAATCGACAATTTCACGCACGCGCTCGCGTTTGCGCACAAAAACAATCGATTTTGTTACATCAGGTTGCTGAAGAAGGTGACACAGTAAGGCGGTTTTATGCTCCAGATTATCGGCTCGATAATAGAATTGCTGAATTTTTTTGCGTTCACGACGAGAAGGTTCTGCATCGATCTCAACAGGATCGGTTAACAGGCGCTCTGCAAAATCACGGATGGTTTCGCCTTCTAACGTTGCGGAAAATAGCAACGTTTGTTTGCGCCAGCGTGTCTCACCGGCAATGGTCTCGACATCATTGGCAAACCCCATGTCCAGCATGCGGTCTGCTTCATCAAGGATCAGCGTTTCCACCGCACGGCAATCAAAATTTTCTTCTTTGATGTATTGCAGTAGGCGTCCTGTAGTTGCGACAACAATATCCTGATTCTCACTGAACACTTCTGCGTGATTCATGTAAGCAACACCGCCAGTGATTGTGGCGACATCCAGATTAGTATGAGCAGCAAGTGCTTGTGCCTGTTCTGCAACCTGCATTGCCAGTTCGCGGGTAGGGGTCAAAATCAAGATACGTGGTGGGCCGGATTTTTTACGTGGAAAATCCAGTAAATGCTGTAGAACTGGTAGCAGGTACGCAGCGGTTTTGCCTGTGCCAGTCGGCGCTGAACCAAGTACGTCACGGCCATCCATGGCAGGGGGAATGGCTTCAGCCTGGATTGCTGTCGGGCGTTCGTAGCCTTTTTCGTTGAGTGCATTAAGCAGGCATTCATCAAGTTCGAATTCGGAAAAGTTTGTCGCAGTCATCATATACCTCTATTTGGGTCGCCGATTATAAACAGGTTAGGCGTATTCTTCATCCTATAAAAATATCCTGTGGGCAGGGCGCTTTTATCCGTGGGCTATAAGATTTATGCTATGACCTATTTTAATTTCAATAGACATGATTCATGGGATTGATACATAAACCCGCTTTTCGCTGCGGTGGTTTTACATTTAAACAGTTTTTTGTTGGGCATGATAAATGTGCAATGAAAGTTGGGACGGATGGCGTGTTATTAGGCGCCTGGGCTCCGGTGGATAATCGGAAGAAATGTCTGGATATCGGTTGTGGCAGCGGTTTGGTTGCCTTGATGATAGCACAGCGTACTGATGATCATTCGGTTATTGATGCCGTGGAGCTGGATACTCATGCTGCGAGACAGGCAATCGAGAATGTGCAGGAATCCCCATGGGCTGATCGTGTTAAAGTGCATCAGCAGGATATTCATGATTTTACTCAGCAAAACCATTTGCAATATGATTTGATCGTGAGTAATCCGCCCTATTTTGAACCTGCCAACGCGTGCAGGAATGAGGCACGTAGTCAGGCGCGTTACACGGGATCATTGACGCATCGTGGATTATTGGATTGTGTTGAACACTTGATTAAGGCCACAGGGCTATTTTGTGTTGTATTACCCTATAACATCGGCGAGACATTTGAGCAAATGGCGGCAGAACGGGGGTGGTTTACTCATCATCGTGTCAATATTCGTGATAGGCAGGATAAGCCGCTGCATCGCTTGTTGCTGGCATTTTCTCGACAAGGGCAGGAAACTCAGGTGAGTGAATTGACCATTCGTGCCTCAGATGGCGTATATTCAACTGAGTTTCGTCAGTTAATAACAGATTTTTATCTTTATTATTAACAAGGTTACTATCAATAGAGTAATGATGTGGGTTTTATTACGCAATGAAATGAATCGTTCTTTTTTCTTGTTTTAAAATCGTATTCCCTGGGAAATAGAGACTATGATTTGTACTATACATAAAAGGTGAGATACGAAATAACAGGTGGTTGTAAGATAAAATTACGATCAAAGTTGAACTTCACACGAAATAGAGACTCAAAGTCATGCTTGTTCGGGAAGCAAGACATCATGGCTGGCGTAATTAAGTATAAATGTGGAGTTTTACCTCAGGAGAGTGAGCCTCGGATGAGCGAGCAGTTAACGGATCAAATGCTGGTCGAACGGGTACAAAAGGGCGATCAGAAAGCATTTAATTTGCTGGTGATAAAATATCAGCACAAAGTGGCGAGCCTGATTGCTCGTTACGTACCTCAAGGCGACGTTCCTGATGTTGCTCAAGAGGTGTTTATCAAGACTTATCGTGCGCTTTATTCTTTCCGGGGTGATAGTGCTTTTTATACGTGGTTGTACCGTATTGCTGTTAATACTGCGAAAAACTATTTAGTTGCTCAGGGGCGTCGCCCACCATCCAATGACTTGGATGCCAACGATGCAGAAAATTATGATACGTCAAGTTCATTAAAAGAAATTTCGAACCCTGAGAACTTAATGTTGTCTGAAGAACTAAAGGAAGTGGTTTTCCGTACCATCGAATCGCTCCCGGATGATTTGCGGGTAGCGATTACGCTCAGAGAGTTGGACGGGTTAAGCTATGAAGAAATAGCCGACATCATGGAGTGTCCTGTCGGGACTGTCCGTTCACGAATCTTCCGGGCAAGGGAAGCCATTGATAATAAAGTCCAACCGCTGATTCAACAGTAGTGGGACAAAACAATATTGAAGGGTACTTTGGCATGCAAAGAGAGAAACTTTCCGCATTAATGGATGGCGAAGCTCTTGATAGTGAAGTCGTTCGTTTGATCGCTGAAGACACTGTGATGCAGAAACAGTGGGAAAGATATCACCTCATCCGTGACACATTGCGTGGTGATGTAGGTGATGTATTACATTTGGATATCGCGAGCCGAGTCGCATTGGCGCTTGAAAAAGAGCCGATTCATATCAATCCAGCCGCTATTCCAGAATCTCAGCCAAAACCTGAAACATGGCAGAAAATGCCGTTCTGGAACAAAATTCGCCCGTGGGCGAGCCAGATGACACAAGTCGGCATTGCTGCGTGTGTATCACTGGCGGTGATTATTGGAGTCCAGCAATATAACAGCGATGGCAGTGTTGACGCGGATACACAATCTGATACGCCAGTCTTCAATACATTGCCTGTTATGGGTTCCGCTTCACCTGTCGGTTTAGCTGCGCCTGTAGATGATGAAGCTTTAGGCAGTGATTTGAACATGCAAGTGCGGGAAAGCAATAAACGTATTGATGCTATGCTACAACAGTATGAACTTTCCCGGCGCATTCATTCAGAACAAAACCAGAGGCTGCCACTGGCTGATAATACTCAGTCTGTGGGAGCAAAAACACAACAGGCTCCACAGCAATAATGAAACGTATCTGAGAAGTTAATGAAACATATTTGTTTTTTCATCTTCTTGTTGGCGGGTAGCCTGTTCAATCCTTTGAAAGCCTCGGCGCAGCAAAGCGGCACCGAGGCTTTGTTACAGGGTATGGGAAATGCCGTACAAACTCTGAATTATGAGCTTGCTTTCATTAATTTAGAGCGAGAACTTCTGATCCCCCTGCGTTACCGCCATGCTATTATCGATGGTCAACCCATTGCTCAAATCATACAGATGGATGGATCGCGCCGCGAAATTATCCAACGCGGTAACCAAATCAGCTATTACGAGCCAGGCCTGGATTCTTTTAGTCTACGTGGCAACCACATTGTGGATTATTTTCCACCGATTATTTTTGCGGATTTCTCGCGATTACAGAAGTACTATCGCTTCATTGATGCGGGCAGTACCCATGTTGGTGATCATCCTGTGTACTTTGTTCGTATCATATCGAAAGATGAAACTCGTTATAATTATAACCTGTTGATTGATGCAAAAAGTCATCTTCCCTTGCTGATTGATCTGTTGGACAAGGATCATAATATTGTTATTGAGCAATTCCGCGTGGTGTCATCAACAGTGAATGACAGTATAAAAAAAGATCTGATTGCTATTGTCGATTTGAAATTACCGCCAATGCTGGCTATTTCGCCGTCTGAAAAAGTAAAATTCGATTGGCAGGTGGGGAAAATACCTGAAGGTTTCAAAGAAATTTCCCGTAATAGACTCAAACTATCAGAAACAGAATCGTTGGAATCCATCATGTATAGTGATGGACTGTTTCAATTTTCTGTAAATGTGGCCGATGCAGGTAAAGAAGTAGTCAATAAACAACCATTTCGACAAGGTCGGCGAACGGTTTATACTTTGGTCAGAGGTAAAAATACCATTGCAATCGTTGGCGAACTGCCTTTCGCAACCGCCAAGCAGATTGTAACAAGTGTGACGTTTACGGGAGATCATTGATGGTTAAAGAATGGGCGACGGTTGTCCGTTGGCAAAAAGGTCGCGCACTATTGCGTTATGGCTCATCTTCAGGTTGTGGCAGTTGTCAGGCCAACGCCGTCTGTGGCTCTTATTTATTGGAAAAACTGGGGCCAGAGAATATTCATCAGTTAGAACTGGAAATTTCTCAACCTCTTCAACCTGGTCAAAAAGTAGAAGTGGGTATACCTGAAAGTAGCTTACTGCGTTCAGCAATGTTAGTTTATTTGACCCCATTATTAGGGTTGTTCTTAGGTGGCTTGCTCTTCCAATATTGGGTAACTGACCAGTTATGGGTAGTTATGGGAGGCGTTGTCGGCGGGGTTACTGGTTTCTTCTTTGCCCGCAAGATAGCTAAGTATTGGGATAATCAGCAAGCGTACCAGCCCGTTGTGTTACAAATTGGTTTACCTCCTGATACGATTAAGGTTCTACAGCAGGAATAATCTGCTTTACCATTAACAGCTCTCACTTTCTGGTCATACTGAAAACCACAGGCATGACTAGGTTTTCGCAGGTTTGGCATGTAGAATACGCCTCTTTGGCCAGTGGCCAAACCTATAAACTGTCGCTTTATGTCCATCTGTGTGTCCATAGGCGAATGATTCAGAAATATTAAGGCAAAAAAAGTTTAATAATGAAGCAAATACGAAATTTCTCCATTATCGCCCACATCGACCACGGTAAATCCACACTATCTGACCGGATTATTCAAATCTGTGGGGGGCTGTCCGATCGCGAAATGGCAGCACAAGTACTCGACTCAATGGATCTCGAGCGTGAACGCGGTATCACCATCAAGGCACAAAGTGTCACTCTTGATTACCAGTCAATTGACGGACAAGTCTATCAACTAAACTTTATCGACACGCCAGGCCATGTTGACTTCTCTTACGAAGTTTCCCGCTCTCTGGCTGCCTGTGAAGGGGCTTTACTCGTTGTTGATGCGGGGCAGGGTGTTGAAGCTCAGACGCTGGCTAACTGCTATACCGCCATCGAAATGGATCTGCAAGTTGTTCCTGTTCTGAACAAAATTGACTTGCCCGCCGCTGAACCAGAGCGTGTAGCTGAGGAAATCGAAGACATTGTTGGCATTGATGCGACAGATGCCGTCCGCTGCTCTGCGAAAACAGGTGTGGGTGTGCAGGATGTCATTGAACGTCTGGTTAAAGAGATCCCGCCACCAGAGGGCGATTCCGATGCACCATTGCAGGCCTTGATTATTGACTCATGGTTTGACAATTACCTTGGTGTTGTTTCGCTTGTCCGTGTTAAAAACGGTACATTGCGTAAAGGCGATAAAATTAAAGTGATGAGCACGGGACAGGTATATAACGCTGACCGTCTGGGGATCTTTACACCGAAGCGTATCGACCGTGACATATTGAACTGTGGTGAAGTAGGTTGGTTGGTCTGTGCGATCAAAGACATTCTGGGAGCGCCAGTCGGGGATACTCTGACAACTGCGCGTCAGCCAGCGGACAAAGCGCTGCCAGGTTTCCAAAAGGTTAAACCACAGGTTTATGCAGGTCTGTTCCCTATCAGTTCTGAAGACTATGAAGCCTTTCGCGACGCTTTGGGTAAATTGAGCCTAAACGATGCTTCATTATTTTACGAGCCAGAAAGTTCTACTGCACTGGGCTTTGGTTTCCGCTGTGGCTTCCTGGGCTTACTGCATATGGAAATCATTCAGGAACGTCTGGAACGTGAATATGATCTTGATCTGATTACTACTGCACCAACAGTTGTTTATGAAGTTGAGACAGTCAGTGATGATATTATTTACGTGGATAGTCCATCCAAATTACCGCCATTAAATAATATTAAAGAACTGCGTGAACCGATTGCGGAATGTAACATGCTGTTACCGCAGGAATACCTCGGTAATGTTATAACGCTGTGTGTGGAAAAGCGTGGTGTACAGACTAATATGGTTTATCACGGTAATCAGGTTGCACTGACTTACGAAATACCCATGGCTGAAGTTGTGCTGGATTTCTTTGACCGTCTGAAATCGACTTCTCGTGGTTATGCGTCTCTGGATTATAATTTCATCCGTTTTCAACACTCAGACATGGTACGAGTGGATGTTTTGATTAACGGTGAACGTGTTGATGCGTTGGCCTTGATTACTCATCGTGAGAACTCACAATATCGTGGTCGTGAGCTGGTGGACAAAATGAAAGAGTTGATCCCGCGTCAGCAATTTGATATTGCGATTCAGGCTGCCATCGGTGCTCACATTATTGCGCGTGCTACTGTCAAACAGTTACGTAAAAACGTACTTGCGAAATGTTATGGCGGTGACGTTAGCCGTAAGAAAAAATTATTGCAGAAACAGAAAGATGGTAAAAAACGTATGAAGCAGGTAGGAAACGTTGAACTACCGCAAGAAGCGTTTTTAGCAATTCTGCATGTTGGAAAAGATAACTAACAAGGTTGTAAGGAGTCTAAATGGCTAACACTTTTGCCTTGATCTTAACGTTAGCAACGTTAATCACCGGTATTATCTGGTGTATAGATCGGTTTAAATTCGCCCCTGAACGCAGGAAAAAACTTGCTCAGATTCAGGAACAGGCAGCAGGTGCGGAATCTCAGGAAGCTTTGGCTACAGAGATTAATAAGCCTTCATGGGTTGAGACATTTGCATCTGTCTTTCCTGTGTTAGCCATTGTTTTGCTTCTGCGTTCTTTTGTTTATGAACCTTTCCAGATCCCTTCAGGTTCGATGATGCCAACGCTGCTGATTGGGGACTTCATCCTAGTTGAAAAATTCGCCTATGGTTTGAAAGATCCAATTACACAGACAACTTTGATTAAAACAGGTAAGCCTAAGCGTGGAGATATTGCAGTTTTTAAATATCCCGTTAATCCGAGTCTGGATTTTGTAAAGCGTGTCATTGGCTTGCCTGGAGATAAAATTGTTTACGATGACATAAATAAAGAACTTCAGGTTTTTCCTGGTTGTGGTTGGAATACGGTGTGTAAGAATTTACCTGTTACTTATCGAGATATGTTTCCAAGTGAATGGACTATCAAAGAGGATATTACTCCTGAAGGCGCACCAATGAGAGGGGTTTATCCCATTCCTATCGAAGAACAACTGGGATCAAACAGTATTCGCCAGGGGGAACGGGTTGAGCGTTTAGGTAATGTGTCACACCACATTTTGACTGTCCCTGGAGCATCAAATATCCCGTTTTTCAGTCAGCCAGGGTTGCCACTTGGAACTTGGGTTGTCCCTGAAGGCCATTATTTCATGATGGGCGATAACCGTGACAATAGTTCGGATAGCCGGGTATGGGGATTTGTGCCGGAGAAAAATCTGGTAGGGCGAGCAACAGCAATCTGGATAAGTTTTGAAAAACAGGAAGGCGAATGGCCTACTGGCGTACGTCTGAGTCGAATTGGGGGAATTCACTAATATTTATATATTAGCGAAGCATTAATTCATCTCACAGTGTAGAATATTCTGCCAAACGAGATGACTGGCTTTCTAGGATGGTGGACATTTTAGGAAGCCAGTGCAAACGCAACAGTTTTGTAGGGTTTATCCCCACAGGTCTGTTGCGTGTGCTTTTTTGATGAATTCTGACTGAATTGGTAGCACATGAACTCCATAATAATTAATAGGTTACAGCGTAAGCTGGGATATACCTTTATACAGCATGATTTGTTACTTCAGGCGCTCACTCATCGTAGTGCCAACAGTAAACATAATGAGCGTCTGGAATTTCTTGGCGACTCAATCCTGAGTTTTGTTATTGCCAATGCACTTTATCACCGTTTTCCCCGTGTTGATGAAGGGGATATGAGCCGTATGCGGGCAACACTGGTGCGAGGCAATACGCTGGCTGAACTGGCCAGAGAATTTGAGTTAGGTGAATGTCTGCGTTTGGGGCCAGGTGAGTTAAAAAGCGGTGGGCATCGCCGCGAATCTATTTTAGCAGATAGCATTGAAGCTTTGATTGGGGCTATTTTTCTGGATAGCGATATTCAGACAATTGAAAGGATTATATTGAGTTGGTATGAAACTCGCTTGAATGAAATTAGCCCGGGCGACAAGCAAAAAGATCCCAAAACACGTTTACAGGAATATCTGCAAGGGCGTCATTTGCCGTTGCCATCATATCTGGTTGTTCAGGTTCGTGGGGAAGCACACGATCAGGAATTTACAATTCACTGTCAAATCAGTGGATTTGAACAACCTGTTAGAGGAGTAGGTTCCAGCCGTCGCAAGGCAGAACAGGCGGCTGCGGAACAAGCATTAAAACAACTGGAGCTTGAATGAGCGAAGAAAAAAACTATTGCGGATTTGTGGCAATAGTCGGGCGGCCCAATGTCGGTAAATCGACTTTATTGAATCAGTTACTGGGCCAGAAGATATCCATCACTTCCCGTAAACCCCAGACGACGCGGCATCGTATTATGGGTATCCATACGGAAGGGGTTTATCAAGCCATTTATGTTGATACACCAGGGCTTCACATAGAAGAAAAGCGTGCTATTAACCGTTTGATGAACCGTGCGGCGAGCAGCTCAATTGGTGATGTGGAACTGGTTATTTTCGTTGTCGAAGGTACACACTGGACAGCAGATGACGAAATGGTTGTGAATAAACTGCGTAATTTGCATTGCCCAGTGATATTGGCCATTAATAAAGTGGACAATGTCACAGATAAAGCTATCCTTCTGCCCCATATCGGTTTTCTCAGCAAGCAGATGAATTTCCTTGATGTTGTGCCGATTAGTGCAGAAAAAGGCATGAACGTTGATACTATTGCCAAAATTGTGCGTGCTCATATCCCGGAAGCTGGACACCATTTCCCAGATGATTACATTACTGATCGCTCACAGCGTTTTATGGCATCAGAAATCATCCGTGAAAAACTGATGCGTTTTCTGGGTGATGAACTGCCTTATTCTGTGACAGTGGAAATTGAACAATTCGTTACCAATGAACGCGGTGGTTACACCATTCACGGTTTAATTCTGGTAGAGCGTGAAGGCCAGAAAAAAATGGTTATTGGTAATAAAGGCAGCAAAATCAAGACGATTGGCATAGAAGCCCGTCAGGATATGGAAAAGCTGTTTGATAATAAAGTTCATTTAGAACTGTGGGTAAAAGTGAAAGCGGGTTGGGCTGATGATGAGCGAGCGCTGCGCAGCCTCGGTTACATCGACGACTTATAAGGTTGATTTGTGGACGGCTGGCAGAGAGCTTTCGTACTTCATGGGCGCCCTTACAGCGAGACCAGTTTACTACTGGATTTCTTTACTGAAAATGAAGGGCGGGTACGTGTTTTAGCGAAAGGTGCACGCCGTCGTCGCTCTCATCTGAAAGGTTGCCTGCAACCTTTCACCCCGTTGCTTGTTCGTTGGAGTGGACGGGGTGAAATCAAAACATTGCGGGATGCCGAACCTATCTCATTAGCGCTTCCCTTGACAGGAAGTGTGCTATACAGCGGTTTATACGTAAACGAGCTATTATCCAGAGTTCTTGAACAAGGCGCGGCATATCCTGCACTTTTCTTTGATTATCTTCAATGTTTACAAATTCTTGCGGCGAGTGAATACACGCCTGAATATGCTTTACGTCGTTTTGAACTCGCCTTGCTAACCAATATGGGATATGGAGTAGACTATCTTCATTGTGCAGGTAGTGGTGAACCTGTGTCAGATACAATGACTTATCGTTACCGTGAAGAAAAAGGCTTTATTGCCAGCCTGGTTGTTGATCACTTCAGTTTTACTGGTAATGAACTAAAAGCGTTGGCAGCCGGTGAATTTACTGATTCGCTCACCTTGAAAGCAGCTAAACGTTTTACTCGCATTGCGCTGAAGCCTTATTTGGGGGGGAAACCCTTAAAAAGTCGTGAATTATTTCGCCAATTCGTACGTAAAAAAACTGATACCCCTAATCAGAAAAATGAAAATTAAAATGTGATTTTTCTTTATTATGGCAAGTGTATACTTTCTTGAATCTTATGTTATTACAGGAGTTAAAAATGGCTGAGGTATTATTAGGTATTAACATTGATCACATTGCAACGGTACGTAATGCCCGCGGGACACAGTATCCTGATCCAGTACAGGCTGCATTTGTTGCAGAGCAAGCAGGAGCTGATGGAATCACCGTTCACCTGCGTGAAGATCGCCGCCATATTACTGATAGAGATGTTCAACTATTAGCAAAAACGATTCAAACCCGTATGAACCTTGAAATGGCAGTAACCGATGAAATGATTGATATTGCTTGCCAAATCAAACCCGTTTTCTGTTGTTTAGTTCCTGAAACGCGTCAGGAAGTGACAACGGAAGGTGGCTTGGATGTATTAGGGCAAAAAGTGCATATTGCTGCTGCCGTTAAGCGTTTATCGGAAGCAGGTATTTTTGTTTCCCTGTTTATCGATGCAGATCACCAGCAAATTGACGCTGCGGCTGAAGTGGGAGCGCCATTTATTGAGATCCACACAGGCGCGTATGCAGATGCAGAAAATGATACCCAGCAGGAACAAGAATTTCTGCGTATTAAAGAAGCTGTGACTTACGCCGCTGGTAAAGGCATCAAAGTAAATGCGGGTCATGGTTTGACATATCACAATGTACAGCGTATTGCTGCCTTACCTGAGATTTATGAATTAAATATCGGTCATGCCATCATTGGCCGTGCCGTATTCAGTGGCTTGCCTGCTGCTGTGGCCGATATGAAAACGTTGTTGCGGGAAGCGCGCCGTTAATGGCTATTGTTGGGTTAGGCACAGATATAGTTGAAATTTCTCGCGTTGAGGAAATTGTCGAGCGTTCTGGTGAACGCTTGGCAAAACGTGTTCTAAGTGACAGAGAATGGCAACAATATCAGCAGCATAACCAACCGATTCGTTTCCTTGCAAAGCGATTTGCTGTTAAGGAAGCCGCCGCAAAAGCGCTGGGAACAGGTATTCGAAATGGTCTGGCTTTCAATCAGTTTGAAGTTATTAATGATCCCTTGGGAAAACCCACATTAAAACTTCATGGTGAAGCAGAAACTCTGGCTGACAAACTGAATGTAAGATCCCTGCATGTCACATTAGCGGATGAACGGCGTTATGCCTGTGCGACGGTGATATTGGAAAGTTGATTTTAGATCTTATCTGCATGATGTAAGAGCACGAACTTATCCCACAGTTGCTCTTCAGTTTCTTGGTGGTCAGGGTTAAGGATAATAGTATTGGTGATCGGGCAGACGGACTGGCAGGTTGGTTTTTCATAGTGTCCGACGCATTCAGTACAGCGTTCTGAGTCAATTTCATAAATTTCTGCGCCCATTGTGATGGCCTGATTGGGACATTCAGGTTCACACATATCGCAATTGATGCAGCGTTTGGTAATTAATAGCGCCATTTCAGAAAAATATCTATTTATTCTCTGGTTCTTCAGTATCGCGCAATGTAACACAAAATCAAAAAAATCCCCAGTAATTATAGGTCTTCTTCCAACTAAGTTGTTGTGAATGATTGTGATAATATCTTTCGATTCTGTGTGTCTCTGGAGTTTTTGTCATGAAACTAAGCTCTTTTACGGAAATAATATTACCGGATAATTATCACACCCAAGATTTTTTGGCCTTTCATCACAGAGATGAAAAGGGTGCTTCTGAAATAGTGCAACAAAGTCGAATGAAAAAGGGAATTATTTGGCACGGAAATCCGGCTTTACTGACTGTATCTATTGATAAACACCGGGCGCAGATCCAGCTTGAGGTTGATGGTGGTGACGCACATCAATCAGAGAAGGCTTTATCCACACTAGCTTCACATATGCTGGGATTGTTGCAGCCTGTTGAAGAATTTGAATCTATGTATCAAGCTGATCCGGTTATTGGCGAGTTGGTTACCAGACAGGCGGGGTTACGAATTTATCAGTCAGCAACACCTTTTGAAGCACTCAGTTGGGCAATTATTGGTCAGCAAATTAGCTTAAATGCGGCAATTTCTATCCGTAGGCGATTTATTCAGGCTATTGGCGTTAAACATTCTTCAGGATTGTTGTGTCATCCGACTCATGAGCAAATCATTCAGTGTTCAGAACACGATCTACGCCAGTGTGGTTTTTCTGTCAGTAAAGCCAATGCGTTGCTGAATGTTAGCCAATTAATTGATTCGGGTGAGTTGAAATTAGCCATAACAGAAGGTGAAATTAAACGGCTTACGGATAATCTGCTCGCCATTAAGGGAATTGGCATGTGGACAATCAATTACGCTTTGTTGCGCGGATTTAATTATTTAAATGGTTCACTACATGGCGATGTGGCTGTAAGGCGCAACCTCCAATATTTGCTCAGGCAGGAAGACAAGGTTAACGCTGAGCAAACAGAAGCATGGCTGTCAGGGTTTTCTCCTTGGAAGGCACTTGTGGCTGCACATTTATGGAGGCAGCAGTCCAGTAGTGGGTATTGATGGGGGAAAATCCCAGCAGGTTCATGTAGAAATCGAAGCTGCATTCAAGACAGAAGTAAATATTCTTATCTCTCTTTGTTAAGATAACTTTTCCATTCATTGAGAGGTTTTGGCGATGTTATTTTTTTCACCATTTGAAGATTTAGCTCAACAACTTTTGCCTATTGCAGTAGAAGGTGATGATGGCGCTCATGATATTGCCCATTTGCATAGAGTATGGCGAAACGCGAAGAGAATTTGTGAGGTTGAATCTGGAAACTTACAGTGGGTATTGGCCGCAGTTTTATTACACGATTGCGTCAGCGTTGAAAAAAATGATCCCAATCGACATCTTGCTTCTCATATGGCCGCAGAAAAAGCGGCATTGATACTGAAAAATTTAGGGTGGGGTGGAGAAGATATCGCTGCTGTTTGCCATGCCATTGAAGCTCATAGTTTCTCAGCCGGTTTAACTCCTAGAACATTGGAAGCCAAAATTGTACAAGATGCTGATCGATTGGATTCCATTGGGATGGTTGGTGTTGCTCGTTGTTTTTACACTGCCGGTCGTATGCGCTCCGCACTGTATGATTTTCACGATCCTCTGGCAAAACACCGTGAATATAATGACGCTGCCTACACGCTCGATCATTTTTATACCAAGCTATTGAAAATAGAATCTGGTTTTCAAACGGAAACGGGCAGGCAAATGGCTCGTGAGAGAACAGAACGTATGGAATACTTTCTTGAGGCTTTTTTGAATGAATTTCAGGTTACATAAGCAAATTGAGATGAGTGAATCAATATTAATGACTAATAGTTATAATTAGCGAGATTTTCATAAGTAAGAGAACCTGTAGTGACAGAGATATATAGTGCAGAAATATATAGTGATGAATACTGGATGCGTCGAGCAATGGAGCTGGCAATGCAGGCGCAGTCTCAGGGAGAAATTCCCGTTGGGGCTATACTGATTGCCGATAATAAAATTATTGCAGAAGGTTATAATCATCCGATTACCGAGCATGATCCCACTGCTCACGCAGAAATTATTGCCCTGCGGCGTGGTGGCATCGAATTGCAGAATTACCGTCTGTTGAATACGACCCTATACGTCACTCTGGAACCCTGTGTTATGTGTGCAGGCGCGATGGTGCATAGCCGGATACAGCGGCTGGTATATGGCGCAAGTGATATGAAAACCGGTGCAGCCGGGTCATTGATTGATATCCTGCGGCATCCGGGCATGAATCATCAGATTGAAATCACTGGTGGAGTACTGGCGCAAGAATGCGCCACAATGTTGAGTACATTCTTTAAACAACGCAGAGAGCAGCATAAGGCATTGAAACAGTTAAAAATACAACAGCAGGAAACGCCATAATCGGTTATTGCTAAGGGACTTTTTGAGATTACGTCGGTGTTTTGACTTCCGGCGTTTTTTCATGAACCACGGCTTTATTCCCTCCCTCATCTGAAAGAGGTACGATGACCTTATCTATTGGTGTTTCATGCTCCGCTTTTTTGCTGCGTTTATTTTTCGCTCGCAAGTACCCTTCCAGACTCTGGTAATAACGCCGAATGTTTTCGACATAGCGATACGCTTCATAGCCACGGGCATAGCCGTATGTTGTGTTGATATAGAACTTTTTCTTGCTTAACAGATCAAGGCGAGATTTGATATCCAGCCAACGGTCAGGATTACCTTTTTGTTCTGCCGTGAGTTTTCGGACATCGAGAATATGCCCATAACCCATATTATAAGCGGCTAGGGCGAACCAGATACGTTCATCTTCAGGAATGGTTTTCGGCAACCGATCCATCAGATAATGCAGATAAGCCATACCCCCTTTGACACTTTCCTCTGGATCAAGTCGATCACTGATCTTGACCCATTCTGCGGTCGGGCGAGTAAGCATCATCATACCGCGAACGCCTGTGGGTGAGGTTGCCTGCGGGTTCCAATGCGACTCTTGCCATGCGATGGCTGCAACTAACTGCCAGTCAAGTGAGCCAGCGTATTTCTCAAAAATAGGCTGATATATCGGCAATGTACTATTGATGGCGCGAATGAATGAAATAGTATCAAAATAATCGAATTGGTGGATATGACTGAAATACTTTTCTTCCAGCTGTGGTATCACATCGTTTTCTGACATCTCATTGAAAAAATCGAGCATAGCAGAGTAAAGGCTATAGTCATCACTGCGCTTCAAATACCAAGTCAGAGGGCGTTCCCCATTCACTTCAAAAGCAAAAGCCAAATTAGGATGAATACGCTGTTGCAGGGAAAAACTGATTGAATCGCTGATCGTATAGTCAATTTTGCCTTCGGACACCTGCTCAAGTAATTCTCGTGTATTATCGCGTGATGTATCTTCCCAAGTTAAATTGGGATAAGACTCTTCTTTATATTTTTTCAGTTCTCTGGCATGGGCAGATCCCTCAGTGACAACCAGTGTGCCGTTTAAATCGCCAAACGTGCGTGGGCGGGGTGTACCCTTGCGGTAAATCAGTTGCTGTGAAACTGAATAGTAGGCAGGGCCAGTGCGTGCCTGATCTAGCCGTTCCTCATTATAGATAAGGCCAGCAGCCAGAAAATCTACGTTATCGTTGTCTAGGTCATCAAAAATCTGGTTAATATTAGTGCGAAAATGAATGACAAGTTTTACACCTAGATATTCAGCAAACCGTTTGGCTAATTCATAGTCGAATCCCGTTGCTTCATTTTTGCTGTTCGCAGAAATCAGAGGGGAACTGATGGTACTAATCCGAAGCTCTCCCCGTGCCAGAATCCTGTTTATCTGCTCCTGCTGTTTGTTGGGCCAACTGATATTGAGGCCAATGATTGCAGCAGAGAGAAGCGCGATAATGACGATGACAAAATAATTTATCTTGATATTGCTCAAATAGTTATCTCTTGTCAGTGCGGTAGGTTCCGTATGAAATGTGAAATATAGCATGGTTAAATTTCCAGTAATTGAGCATTTTGCGTAACAAAACTGGGATGTGCAACCTTATTGAATCAATTTTGAAATTCTACTAATTGTATTATTCGATTGAATAACCGTCACGCAAACGGTTTCGTCAAAGGAAACATTCCTCTATAATGTCGGCGTTTCCCCCTGAGGCATCAGTCGGGCTTTGCTTCTAAGATGAGAGAACCTATTATTATGGAAATTCTGCGTGGATCGCCCGCTTTATCAGCGTTTCGTATTACTAAGCTCCTTTCCCAGTGCCAAGATCAGCAGCTTCCCGTTACAGAGATTTATGCAGAATATGTGCATTTTGCAGAAATTCATTCGCCTATCACAGGAAATGAGCGGGAGAAATTAAATCGGTTATTAAAATATGGCCCCTCTTTGGATGAACATGAACCTAAAGGTCAACTATTGCTGGTGACGCCTCGTCCGGGCACGATATCTCCCTGGTCATCAAAAGCGACAGAGATTGTGCACAATTGTGGGCTGAAACAGATTGCCCGTTTGGAAAGGGGAATTGCCTATTATATCCAGAGTGATGAAATGAGTGATGGGCAGTGGCAGGAGCTGTCTGCGTTACTGCATGATCGAATGATGGAAAGTGTGTTCACTCAATCTGAACAGGTTGAAGCCCTGTTTTCTCACCAACGGCCTGCGCCACTGAAACAGATCGATATCTTGCAGTCAGGGCGTGCTGCATTGGAATCAGCCAATATTGAATTGGGATTGGCTTTGGCAGCGGATGAAATTGATTATCTGATGAGAGCCTTTCAGACATTAGGGCGCAACCCGACCGATGTTGAACTCTACATGTTTGCGCAGGCAAACTCTGAGCATTGCCGCCACAAAATTTTCAACGCGGATTGGGTGATTGATGGTCAGGAACAACCTAATTCACTGTTCAAGATGATCAAAAACACGTTTGAACAGACGCCGGATTATGTTTTCTCTGCTTATAAAGACAATGCAGCCGTGATGGAAGGTTCGCAGGTTGGGCGCTTTTTCCCCAATCGTGAAAGTGGAGTGTATGATTACCACCAAGAGCCTGCCCACATATTGATGAAAGTTGAAACACATAACCACCCGACCGCCATTTCTCCTTGGCCCGGTGCGGCAACGGGATCAGGCGGGGAAATTCGGGATGAAGGTGCAACAGGGCGAGGTGCAAAACCCAAGGCCGGATTGGTCGGTTTTTCGGTATCTAATCTGAAAATTCCCGGATTTGAACAACCGTGGGAAGAAGATTTCGGTAAGCCTGATCGGATTGTCAGTGCGCTGGATATCATGCTGGAAGGCCCGTTGGGAGGTGCTGCGTTCAACAATGAATTTGGGCGTCCAGCGTTGTTAGGGTATTTCAGAACCTATGAAGAAAAGGTGAATTCCCATAATGGCGCAGAATTGCGTGGTTATCACAAGCCCATCATGCTGGCAGGTGGGATCGGAAATATCCGTGAAGAACATATTCAGAAAGGCGATATTTCTATTGGTGCGAAGCTGATCGTACTGGGTGGCCCAAGCATGAATATCGGTTTGGGTGGCGGTGCGGCTTCTTCAATGACTTCAGGCCAATCTGATGCGGAACTGGATTTTGCATCAGTGCAGCGTGACAACGCAGAAATGGAGCGCCGTTGCCAGGAAGTGATCGATAGCTGTTGGCAATTGGGGGACAAAAATCCGATTCTGTTCATTCATGATGTGGGTGCGGGTGGGTTGTCAAATGCGATGCCTGAGTTAGTCAGCGATGGCGGTCGGGGTGGTCGCTTTGAGCTGCGTAATATTCTCAATGATGAGCCGGGGATGAGTCCATTGCAGGTATGGTGCAATGAATCCCAGGAACGTTATGTCATGGCGGTGGCACCAGAACAACTTGCACAGTTTGAGGAAATTTGTCGTCGTGAACGTGCTCCGTACGCAGTGATTGGAGAGGCGACGGAAGAACGTCACTTGCTACTGAATGACAATCATTTCGATAATCAACCCATCGATATGCCGCTGGATGTTTTACTCGGCAAGACGCCAAAAATGCTGAAAAATGTGATGACACTGAAAGCACAGGGTCATAATTTGGAACGCAGAGGTATTGATTTAGCTGAAGCGGTAAAACGAGTCCTGCACTTACCGGCAGTGGCAGAGAAAACATTCCTGATTACGATTGGCGATCGTTCAATCACTGGGATGGTTGCTCGTGACCAAATGATTGGTCCGTGGCAAATTCCAGTGGCAGATTGCGCTGTTACTACGGCCAGTTTGGATAGCTATTATGGTGAAGCGATGTCAATAGGTGAACGTGCGCCTATCGCTCTGTTGAATTTTGCAGCATCGGCGCGTATGGCGGTCGGGGAAGCGCTGACCAATATCGCCTCTGCTTATGTACAAGATCTGAAACGGGTGAAATTATCGGCTAACTGGATGTCAGCATCAGGCCATGCCGGGGAAGATGCCGGATTATATGCTGCGGTAAAAGCGGTGGGCGAAGAACTGTGTCCGGCGCTGGGATTAACGATTCCTGTCGGCAAAGATTCCATGTCGATGAAAACTTGCTGGAACCAAAACGGTGAAGAGCGTGAAATGACTGCACCGCTTTCACTGGTGATCAGTGCATTTGCACGGGTGGAGGATGTTCGTTACACCGTGACACCCGAGTTATCTACCGATGATGACAACGCGCTGCTGCTGATTGATCTGGGGCAAGGGCAAAATGCATTGGGAGGGACAGCACTGGCACAAGTTTATCGTCAGCTTGGTGACAAAACCGCAGATGTTCGCAGTACTGAGCAACTCGCAGGTTTCTTTAATGCGGTTCAGCAATTAGTTTCAGAACAAAAGCTGCTGGCCTATCACGATCGCTCCGATGGTGGCTTGTTGGTGACACTGGCAGAAATGGCTTTTGCGGGTCATTGTGGGCTGCGAGCCGATATCAGTGCATTCGATGAAGATATTTTGGCAGCACTGTTTAGCGAAGAATTGGGCGCAGTGATTCAAATTCGTCAGACCGACAGAGAACAGGTTGAAAAACTGCTGGCTGATTATGGCCTGAGCGAATGCGTACACTATTTGGGGCAGGCTCAGGCAGGAGAGGATTTCGTGATCTCCAGCAACGATATGGACGTCTATCGTCAAAATCGCAGCACATTGCGCTTATGGTGGGCGGAAACGACGTGGCAGATGCAGCGTCTGCGTGACAACCCAGAGTGTGCTGACCAAGAGCATCAGACGAAACAGGATTTGAACGATCCCGGCTTGAATGTGAAGTTAACCTTCGACCCGGCAGAAGATATTGCGGCTTGCTATATTTCGAAACAAGTGCGTCCGAGAGTTGCAGTATTGCGCGAACAAGGTGTGAACTCTCATGTCGAAATGGCGGCTGCATTCCATCGTGCTGGTTTTGACGCTGTGGACGTTCACATGAGTGACTTGCTGAGTGGGCGGATTACGCTGGATCAATTCCAGACATTGGTTGCTTGTGGCGGCTTCTCATACGGTGATGTACTGGGTGCGGGCGAAGGTTGGGCAAAATCTATTCTGTTTAATTCACAGGTACGGGATGATTTTGCGAACTTTTTCGCAAGACCGGATACTTTAGCCCTTGGCGTATGTAACGGCTGCCAGATGATCTCCAACTTACATGAATTGATTCCGGGCACTGAACACTGGCCGCGTTTTGTACGTAATCGTTCAGAACGCTATGAAGCACGTTTCAGTTTAGTGGAAGTGGCAGATAGCCCTTCACTGTTTTTGCAAGGAATGGCTGGCTCTCGTTTGCCAATTGCGGTTGCTCATGGTGAAGGGCAGGTGGAATTTAGGAATAGTCAGAGCTTGTCTGAACTGGAAAAACACCAGCAGGTTGCATTACGTTTTGTCGATAACTATGGTTTGGCGACAGAAAACTATCCTGTTAATCCGAATGGCTCTGTGAACGGTATTACTGCGGTGACTAGCCTTGATGGACGAGTGACGGCGATGATGCCGCATCCTGAAAGGGTATTCCGTACTGTCAGCCATTCTTGGCATCCTAAAGAGTGGGGGGAAGACGGCCCATGGATGCGTATTTTCCGTAATGCGCGCAAACAGTTGGGTTAATTTCTTTCGTTATTATTCTTCCTTTGTATAAATTTCTGAGAATTTATCAGTGTTTTAAGTTAAAAATCACAAAACCCGCTTTACGCGGGTTTTGTGATTTAGCAATGAGGAGTGGTTGTTTACGAATGTTTCGTAAGCTCTCGCCGCGCCAGTTCTGCAAAAAAACCGCTGCGGCTATGGTACTCACTATGTGAGCTCACATAATCATCAATTCGTGCCAATAGAAACTGGGGCAATGTGATGTTTAATTTAGTAGTGCGGCCTTCGTATTTAGTCAAATCTATATCAACGTATGCCCAGATCCCACCAGTACAATCGTCATCACTAAAATGGTCAGAAATTGTTTTTGCCTCTATTGGTACCTGATTTTTTTCACTCAGATATTCAAAATATGTATCTAATGCGTTTGCTGCATCAGCAATGGCATCATCTATCGTATCACCAGCAAAATAACAGCCAACAACGTCTGGTACGAAACCAGAGAACGAACCATCTTCAGCTTGATGTAGATAAATAGGGTATCTCATGATTCACCTTAATTTTTTTGGTAAAGCGGCCAGTAGATAGACCGCTTCACAGATTATTTCAGACCTGCCTGTTTTAGTATTTTGTTTAGCGTTCCTATCGCCAGATCTTTGCGCGGATGTGGAATTACTATCGGTTGGGATTCTCCTGATTTCTCGAAAATATGGTGTGAACCGTTGATCCGCACTAATTCCCAACCGCACGCTTTGATTTTTCTAATTAATTCATCACTATTCATTTTTCTCCTCATTTGCTAATGATCTAGAATACTATATCACCATTTTATACCCACCATCAACACCATCACCCCTATCTTCAGGCAGCGATTGATTATGCTTTGTTGCTGTTGATGCAATTCTGGCATGGTTGATGCCATACAATTAAAATGTCTCCATATCGCGACAAGGAGCCTCTAATTTGTCTCAAATAAGAGACATTTAATTATATGATTTTATTAATAAAATTATTTAATGTGATTAGGTGTCATAAATAGGCGACAAAAATACATAGCTGATATGAAAATATATTCATCATGAAGCGGAATGTATGAGGATGTTTTTTTTATTTTCAATAAAATCAATCTATTAATATTTTTATTTGAAAGTTGGCATGCAATGTGCATAATATAAAACAGTTGCTCATTCAACTTTTTATGTCGGCCCACAATTAGGTGGAAATATGCCACATAAGCCCAGAATGATGCCGAAGTAAGGTGCCTACCGTCCAACTTAATGATACTCGCCTTCGGGCCTTATCAAACTACGGGCGACACGTGGAGTGAGGCACCACCTACATGCTCATCAAGCAGTATGAAGGGTCCTCACTGGCGGGATAGTAGATAAGATACTATCCCGCCGTCATTACTACAGGTAACTCCTGTCCATCGTGTTCATGTAGATATCCGTTTGTATATGCACCCGCATAGCTTTCAACAATCCACTATTTTCAAAAACCAGAAAAAGTAACAATAGAATTCATCATCTGGTAGGCTTTTTTCTCCGCCTCATGTCGGTTAGCATCAATGTAATTACAGGTTATGAGATGATTTCTTTGAATAAATGGCGTTTATTTCCCCGTTCATTGCGCCAATTGGTGTTAATGGCTTTCTGGCTGGTGCTATTGCCACTCTTAGTACTGGCTTATCAGGCTTATCAAAGTCTTGATCAACTCAGTACTCAAGCTGCCGAAATTAACCGCACGACTTTGGCAGATGCCCGCCGTAGCGAAGCGATGATAGGCGTAGCCCTTGAAATGGAACGGAGCTACCGCCAGTATTGTGTATTGGGGGATGTCAGGCTTGAAAAACTCTATCAACGTCAATACCGACAGTACCTCAACATGCTTGGCAATCAGATGATGATGCTGGCTAATAAGGAATATACCCAGCGGTTTAATCAATTACTGTCCGGTCTTGCCAAAATTGCCTGTAGTAATGGTATGCCAGAACCTGAGGCGAACAAGCGGCTTGAACAATTTTCCACAGCCAATAATCTGCTGGTGCAAGAAACCCGTAATATCATCTTCATTCGTGGTGAGCAACTACAAAAAGATATTGCAGATAAAGGGCAGTTATTTGGCTGGCAGAGCCTGATCTTATTCCTGCTGAGTGCTTTTTTGATTACCCTTTTTACCCGTATGATTATCGGGCCGGTGAAAGGGATCGAGAGTATGATTAATCGGCTGGGGGCGGGGCAAACACTGGATAATCAGATTGAATCCTTCCAGGGGCCACGGGAATTGCGATCACTGGCGCAGCGTATTATCTGGCTGAGTGAACGTCTGTCTTGGCTTGAATCTCAGCGTCACGAATTTTTACGTCATATCTCCCACGAATTAAAAACGCCTCTTGCGAGTATGCGTGAAGGCACAGAATTATTGGCAGATGAAATAGCAGGGCCACTGACGGCAGATCAAAAAGAAGTGGTGAGTATTCTGGACAGCAGCAGTAAACATTTACAACAACTCATTGAACAGTTGCTCGAATATAACCGCAAATTGGCAGATAGCTCTGCCGAGCATCAGATTGTATCTTTAAAAGAAATTGTCGATAGCGTCGTATTGTCACATCAGCTGCCAGCACGGGCAAAAAATATTAATACTGAAATTCAATTGGATACATCTTTTTGTTGGGCAGAGCCTAAACTATTGATGAGAGTGATTGATAATCTCTACTCCAATGCAGTGCACTATGGTGCTGAATCCGGTAACATCTGGATTTCCAGTCGGCAAGTAGGTAAAAATATTCAGATTGACATTGCTAATACGGGGACGCCTATCCCTGAATTAGAGAAAAGCATGATTTTCGAGCCATTTTACCAAGGAAAGCTGCAACGCAAAGGCGCGGTTAAAGGAAGTGGTCTTGGCTTGAGTATTGCGCAAGATTGTATTAAACAGATGGAAGGAGAACTACATCTGATAGAACCCGAATTTGCTGACGTATGTTTTCGAATTGAACTGCCATTAACCGCAGAGAATGACTAAATAATATGTATAACAGGTTTACTTACCGTTTTATGACGAAGACGGAGCAGCAGAATATTGTGATTCAACCGATGAAAAAACCTGCTGTCATGCAGCATTTTCTTGAGCGGGCTTCAGCCCTGCGTTTCCGCACCATGATACTATTGTTTATTCCCTATTTGCTGGCAGGATGCGCCGAAACTACCGGAAATGATGAGTTATCAACAATAGCCCAAGCCATTATGCCAGAACAGCGAGTTACGGATTATCGGCTTAAGGGGTGTGATGTAATATGGGATATTGTCAAACCAGCGGCAATGGAAAACGGTCTTTATTGGTTGAAGGTGATGGATTGCACGGATCGATTATCCTCGCTGGAAGCTCGCGATACCGCCAAACGTTTTACGCCGACGGTACCGACTGATTGGGGGCACGTTTTCAAACAGAGTATCTTGATGAGTCGAGCCACTCCTACGCTGATTGAACGTCGCAAAATTGTAGAAAACCTCAACCGATATAGTCCACAATTTCCGTCTGCATTGCGGCCACTACTGCAATTGTGGCGCGAACAACAATATTTGAAAATTAACCTTGCAGAAGAAAGGTTGAAATTCCAGCGATTGCAGTTTGATAGTGACAGTAAAATTGATCGACTGAAAGAAATACGGGCACGTTTGGAGCATGATCTTCGTTCAATCTCCCGCAAACTGGAAAACTTGACTGATATTGAACGCCAGCTTTCCTCACGCAAACAAGATCAGAGTAGTGTTGCCACATCGGGTGAAACCGAGCATTTAGGTCACGTAGAAGCCTCTGAGCAATTAAAGCCGGAAGCCAAGCCAGAAATGAACCAGAAAACCGAAGCAGAAGCCAATCTCCCAGAAGAAAAAGGAGCTGAATAATAATGACCGTGCGCAATCCCGCCCGTCTTCTTTTAGTTGACGATGATCCAGGCTTACTAAAACTATTGGGAATGCGTCTGACCAGCGAAGGGTTTCGTGTCACGACGGCAGAGAGTGGTCATGAAGCGTTGCGTCTATTGGCGAAAGAAAAAGTGGATTTAGTCATCAGTGACTTACGCATGGACGAGATGGATGGCATGGCATTGTTTGCGGAAATTCAGAAGCAGCACCCCGGTATGCCAGTGATTATTCTGACCGCTCACGGTTCTATTCCCGATGCTGTTGCGGCGACACAGCAAGGTGTATTTAGTTTCTTGACTAAACCCGTTGATCGTGACGCCCTTTATAAAGCCATCGATGCTGCGTTGGAACTGTCAAAACCGGCCATAGATGGGCAGTGGTGCGAACAGATTGTAACGCGGAGCCCCTTAATGCTGCGTTTGCTGGAACAGGCAAAAATGGTCGCTCAATCAGATGTCAGCGTTCTGATTAATGGGCAAAGCGGAACGGGTAAAGAAGTGTTGGCTCAAGCTATCCATCGGGTAAGCCCCAGAGTGAAGAAACCTTTTATTGCGATCAACTGTGGCGCTTTGCCTGAGCAATTGCTGGAGTCTGAATTATTCGGCCATGCCAAAGGCGCATTTACTGGTGCGGTCAGCAGTCGGGAAGGGTTGTTTCTGGCGGCGCAGGGAGGAACGTTATTCCTTGATGAAATTGGTGACATGCCACTGGCACTGCAAGTCAAACTATTGAGAGTGTTGCAGGAACGCAAAATTCGCCCATTGGGAAGTAACCGCGATATAGACATTGATGTCCGAATTATTTCCGCCACTCACCGTGACTTACCGAAGGCGATGCAGCGCAATGAATTCCGCGAAGATCTCTATTATCGACTGAACGTCGTCAACATGAAAATTCCTGCACTGAATGAACGGGCTGAAGATATCCCTTTATTGGCTAATCACCTGTTACGTGAATCCGCCAAACGCCATAAACCTTTTGTCCGCAGTTTCTCGACTAATGCGATGAAATGCCTGATGGCAGCGAGTTGGCCGGGCAATGTACGTCAGTTGGTCAACGTTATCGAACAGTGTGTCGCCCTGACGACAGCTCCGGTGATTAGTGATGCACTGGTCATGCAGGCGTTGGAAGGGGAAAACACGGCATTGCCGACATTTGTGGAAGCTCGTGGCCAATTTGAACTGCATTACCTGCGTAAACTGCTGCAAATGACCAAAGGCAACGTCACCCATGCTGCCCGTATGGCAGGACGTAACCGGACGGAATTTTATAAATTGCTGGCTCGTCACGAATTGGATGCCAACGATTTTAAGGAATAACTTTTCTGCCACTCCAGAAGTTCTTACACTGGATATAAATTATATAGAGATACACTGTCTTGATAAGACAGAGAGATGAATTATGGCCCAGGAGAGCCGCAATCTATGAGTCGTACTCTTAATATCGTTCTTGCCCAGCTAAATTGGCTGGTGGGAGACATTGAAGGTAACAGCAAACGTATGTTGCAGACAGTACAGGAACAGCAGGAAAAAGGTGCTGATCTGGTTATGTTTTCTGAATTGGCGCTGTCAGGCTATTTTCCTGAAGATCTACTGTTCCGTGCTGATCTGCATCAACGTTGCCGTGAACAATTGGTACGTTTGCAGGAGGCAAGCTCTCAGGTCGCTATTCTGGTTGGTCATCCGTGGCAACAGGACGGTAAGACTTACAACGCACTTTCTCTGTTTTGGAAAGGCGAAATTATTGCCCGTTATTTCAAACAATTACTGCCTAACTATGGCGTTTTTGATGAAGAGCGTTATTTCAAAGCGGGTGATCAAAGCTGTGTTGTACCATTCAAAGGCTATAATCTCGGTTTATTAATCTGTGAAGATTTGTGGTTTGATGCGCCGATTGACGCGTTGAAACAAGCAGGAGCGGATATCATTCTTTCCCTTAACGCTTCGCCTTATAACCGGGAAAAACCGAATATTCGCAGCACATTGATTCAATCGCACTGTCAGCGAACTCAATTGCCGATCATCTATCTCAATCAGGTGGGGGGACAAGATCAGCTGATCTTTGACGGTTGCTCGAAAGTCTTTGATGCAAATGGCAAAATTACCCATCGCATGGCGGCTTTTGAAGAACAGGTTGAGCAATGCCGTTTCAATGAGATGAATATTGAGCCAATGGCAAATTTGATCCCTCAATTGTCGCCGCTTGCGCAAATCTACAAGGCACTGGTGCTTTCTGTTCGTGATTATGTGCAGAAGAATGGTTTTAAAGGTGCATTGCTGGGTTTATCAGGCGGAATTGACTCTGGCCTGACACTGGCGATTGCGGTGGATGCCTTGGGTAAAGATCACGTACAGGCTGTGATGATGCCATTCCGCTATACCTCCGAAATGAGTATCCATGATGCCAGAGAACAAGCGGAATTACTGGGTGTTGAATTTGATGTGGTATCCATTGAGCCGATGTTTGATGCGTTTATGGCACAACTCGAACCGATGTTTGCGGGGACAGAAAAAGACACGACAGAAGAGAATTTGCAGGCACGCTGCCGTGCAGTCATTCTGATGGCGATGTCGAACAAACGCCGCCGTCTGGTACTGACGACCAGTAACAAGAGTGAATCGGCGGTAGGGTACTCGACCCTGTATGGCGATATGGCGGGTGGCTTTAATGCATTGAAAGACGTCCCTAAAACTATGGTATTTGCACTGTCGAAATACCGTAATACAGTATCCCCTGCCATTCCTCAACGTGTGATTGATCGACCACCATCCGCAGAACTGGCACCCGATCAACTCGATCAGGATAGCTTGCCGCCATATGACATGTTGGACACTATTCTTGAAGGATATGTAGAAAAAGATAAATCCGTGGCTGACTTAGTTGCAGAAGGTTTTGACGAAGCCATTGTTCGTAAGGTGATCCGGTTGGTTGATATCAACGAATATAAACGCCGGCAGGCACCTATCGGCCCACGTATTACAGAGCGTGATTTTGGTAAAGACAGGCGCTACCCGATTACTTCTGGTTTTGGGCGTAAAAACTGGTAATAACAGGAAAACTTCATGAAAAAGATTGATGCAATTATCAAACCTTTCAAGCTGGATGATGTGCGTGAAGCTCTGGCTGAAGTGGGTATCACTGGTATGACCGTGACAGAAGTGAAAGGATTTGGTCGCCAGAAAGGGCATACTGAACTATATCGCGGTGCAGAATATATGGTGGATTTTCTGCCAAAGGTCAAAATAGAAATTGTGGTACCGGATGATATTGTTGATACCTGCGTCGAAACTATTATTCAGACTGCACAAACGGGCAAAATCGGCGATGGTAAAATTTTCGTCTTTGATGTTGCCCGTGTTGTGCGTATTCGTACTGGTGAACAGGACGAAGAAGCGATTTAACAAAAACGGCTGAAGTGATAACGGGCGTATGCAGTAAAGATACGCCCTGAATGGTTTATCACTTAATCGAGTATAACTCCGCGTTAAAGTACTTTATGTGGGCCAAAACATTCATAATGAATATGTTGTTTATCAATGCCGATTGCCAAGAGCTGTTGGGCGATATATTGCATGAATACGACGGGGCCACAGAAATAGAATTGCATTCCTTCCTCAGTGATTGAATCTTTCACGACAGATAAATCCATGAGTCCCATATGCTGGTAATGTGCGCCTTGTTGATCTTCGTTTCTTGGCTCGCGATACCAAACTTGAGTATGCAGATTGGGCATAGATTGAGTAATCGCATTAACTTTATCTGCGAAAGCATGATAACCACCATGTTCTGCGGCATGGAACCAATTCACTGTACCGACATGGTGTTGATTATGCAGATGTTGCAGCATACTCATCATCGGAGTTAGCCCGACACCCGCAGAAATCAGTGTAACGGGTGTATCTGATTGGACATCAAGAAAAAAGTCACCGCGTGGTGCTGCCAGTAATACGGTATCGCCTTCCTGCACATTATCATGCATAAAATTTGATACCTTGCCTTGTGCTTCTCGTTTAATAGCGATTTGGTAGCTGTGGTTGTTTGGTGCTGTTGTCAGTGAATACTGACGTATTTCACGGTTTTCAAAAACGGGAGTGTCCAGGTAGATGCCTAAATATTGCCCTGCTTTGTAATCTATGACCTTACCCCCATCAGCGGGCACAAACTCGAAGCTGGTAATAACGTCACTCTGCGGTTGCTTCTTGTTGACACGGAATTGACGTAATCCACGCCAACCGCCTTCCTCAGATTCGCCACTTTGATAAATCTCTTCTTCTCGATTGATAAAGACATCTGCCAATACCCCGTAGGCCTTACCCCATGCATTCAGGACTTCATCGCCTGGATGAAACATTTCATCAAGTGTTGCCAGCAGGTGGGTGCCAACAATCTGATAATGCTCAGGCTGAATATTCAGGCTGGTATGTTTATGGGCAATTTTTTCTACAGCAGGTAACAGTGCCTGTAGATTATCGATATTGGAAGCGTAGGCACAAAGGGCATTGAAAAGCGCTTCACGCTGAGCACCGTTTAGCTGGTTACTCATGTTGAAAATATCTTTCAATTCAGGGTTGTGTTTGAACATACGTTCATAAAAATGTGCGGTCAGTTTTGGGCCGGTAGAAACGATCAGTGGGATGGTGGATTTTACGGTAGCGATAACTTGGCTATCCAACATAGGAAGCTCCTGAATTTTTCTCAAATAGCGTTGAAATTTATAACATATATTTTAAATACAACTTATAGCTTTTGGCGCTTTTTGTAAATAGAAAAGAGAGGGGATGTTTTGATTTATGTCATAGAAGGGATGATTTGTATCATCTCAAGGTTGGACTAATTCCCTAAAAAAGCTATATATTGAAATACGATGAGATATGTGATATGTCTAAAAGTAAAAAATTTATTTCTATTATGTTAATTATCATGATAGAGATAGGGTGTTTGAATTATTTTAAACTCCGTTTTTTAGACCAATATTGTGTAATGGGGCGGCAATGTGGCACTCTTTCTTTCTGCCAGTTATTAATATTTTATGATAGTATGACTGTGGTATTAATTCTATTGTCTAATGAGTTATTATATTAATTTTAAAATTTTAATTGATTCTTTATTTTATTTATGAGTGTTTTA
>NZ_JAQRFO010000026.1:0-69096 GCF_028598775.1 Xenorhabdus aichiensis | reverse complement strand
GACTAAGTTTAACGGCTATAAACCCGCTGAACCTAGTGATCGCGTACTCCAAATTCATTTGAATCAATGCGCGACTAGATGGATAGTTAAACCCTTTTATTGGTTAAGGCACAGTGAATCTTGTCCCCATATATTGAGTAAACTCAGAGGAGAATACGGACGGCTAAACCAATCTTTGTTGTTTGTTCTCGTTCGTAATCGCTTCGCTATCCGCATTTCCCCTGTATTTTCAGATCATTTTACTTATTTCGAAACATTTCCCTGCGTGTCGGTTCAGGTTCACCATTCCGTGGTACGTCAGATAATGTGTAGCAGGGCGAGGGTTGCGTTGAGTTATTGCAGGAGTTCGCTACGTGCTCAGCACAGCGATGGAGTACTCCCCGTTCAGCGCCTAATTTCGGTCAGGATGAACGCCTCATTACTTGACGTGGTGTGATTTCTCCTTTTTTTACTGTATCGGCCTGTTACAAGGCAGTGGGTTAAAAATAAACGGGAATAAGTCGATTAAAGCAGAAAAATGCCTGTGGAAGTGTCTGTCACTCTGTAATACGAGGTTCAAAGGGTGCGTAAGGCCAGTCTAGTTGTGCTCTGGACGTTTGCCGCCTGGCGGCGTCACTTGGTAATCGCTCCGCTTAAACGCAAGTGACGCCGCGCAGTGTTTGGGACGTTTATCGTGCGTTAATCAAAACGTGGATTAAGATCGCGTAGGGTTAAATTGTAATGCTAAACGTAGCAGGGTACTGCTCTGTATGAGTGATAAGCCGGTAAATCAAGAAACCGGATAACTTTCATCGCCGGACGGAAGGTTGTTGTCCAGCGATATCTGCTTCCAAAAGTGCGCAGATGTACCGCAATATTGGCTCTCCCTTTCAGGCTATAGGAGTTTTATTTCGCCATCCGAAGGCGATCTTTGCAGGCGATAAGATCATTAGAGTACAAGCAGGATGCTAGCTGATTAGCCGGGTAGGGTCAATGCTACTTCTGTTTTTTGAAACTTGGCTTAAATTGAGATAAAAATCTCAGTTTATTAATTAAATTAACTTAACTTATAATTCCATATTATAATTAAATCAACGCAATTTGCTTTATTAACCATAAAGATTTTAAATGGAATGCCGATAAATGACGTATTTGTACAAGAAACGCGCAAAGTGAAAAATCAGAAGGAATCCTTGTACCTACAAGAGCTAACGTGGCTGCGTGAAAAAATGAAATTAGCCGCCGCCGAAAATCCCCTTCTGGCTGAATTTCTGGATCATCCCAGTGACCCGGATATCCAGCGGATTATGGAAGGTTTTTCGCTCTTGTCCTCTGGTGTGCGCTGTAAAGTCGATGATACCTACCCCGAAGTGTCCCATGAAACGCTCGCCCGTATTTGGCCGCATACCCTGCGCCCCGTGCCCCCGACGACAATAATGCAATTCACACCCCATCAGGGAATACATCAGGGCGCGGTGACTATTCCGAAAAACACACTGGTCACGGCGGCGGCGGCGGAGCAGAATTTACCGTTTCGTACCTGCCGCGATTTGCCTGTTGAGCCGTTTATGGTGTTGGACAAACAGATCCGGAAAACTCGTGAATACAGCGATATTGTGCTGACGCTACAGCAGACGGGAAATACGCAGCCGGTCTGGTCAGGTGGAAAACTGCACTTCTTTCTGGGCACTGATCCAAACCGAGCGGCTCAGTTAAGTTTGTGGCTGGATATGCATATTGAGGAGATCTACCTGCGAACAGCGGAAAGCGAAATCAGGCTCAGAAGCAGTGATTTTCTGGGCTGGAGTGAGAATTTCCGGCATACACTGTTACCCACTGAAAAACGGCCCTTTGCCCGCTTACAACAGATGACGGAGTATTACTGTCTGCCCCATGTATTCAGTTTCATGACGCTGGATATCAGGGAACAACGCGCATTGCGGTTAAACCCGGATAACACCGGTGAGCTGATCATCCGCCTGCATGGGGAGTTGCCGCTGGATGAGCTGGGTGATGCCTTTCAGCTTGGCTGTGTCCCTGCGATCCATCTGGAACCGATGGTCAGCCAACCCATTTCATTAGAACCGGATAATGCCTATTATCCGCTGGCGCTGGCCGATACTGTGCGGCTTTTCCACATAAAAAGCATTCAGACCGCCAAACAACCCGGCGGAAAAACGGCACAAGACAGCGCTCCACGTGGCAAGCCTAGCCGTTTCCTGCCCATTGACCAGTTTCAGCCCAAAAGTGGCTGGCTGCTGAATGAGGGCGATCCTGATAACGTCTACTTTCAGTCATGGATCACAGACGATTTGCTGGGACGCCGACATTACCAGATCCGTTTTATTGGTATGGACGGCGAAGCGGCGAACAATCTGTCACCCCAGACGGTGTGTGCCCATGTTTCCGGTTACCATATTCAGGCCATGCAATTAGGTGTCGGCGCAATTACGCACACACAGGCCCCGGTGCCCGCCCATTTACACGCCCGCAATATTACGCCGGTGTCGCCCGATTTCCCGCCGATGGTGACAGGAAAATCAGACTGGTTGCTGATCAATCTCTTAAACTGCTCACCTTTTTTGCTGTTCAATGCTAAATCTCTGAAAGGCTTTCTGGGGCTGTATGACTGTTACGCGGATCATGATCGTACCCTGAGCCGCCGGATGCAGCAGCATATTAACGGCATTGTGCGGATTGATGCCCGGTCAGGTGCGCGTCTGGACAATACAAAACAGGGACAGGGGCGTTCCATTAACGGCAACACCCTGCACATTACCCTTGATCCAGCCTGTTATGACAATGACGGCAGCATGTATCAGTTCTGCCGGATTCTCGATGAACTGCTGACGTGTTTCATTGTGCAGAGCAATTTCATTCTGTTAAACATTTACCGGCAAGGTGAGCAACAGGCGTTATGGACATTCCGGCAGCGTACTGGGCTGCGCAGTGAAATGTAATGTCTTGATATGTTAATGTAAATAAGGAGATAAAATGCTAAAAAGTGGATTGCGTTTTCTTTGCCGGATAGGGGATTTACCCGAAGAGACGTTTGCCGTGGCAGATTTTACCCTGCGGGAAGGGCTGTCTGATCTCTTCACCCTGAACCTGACGCTGGTTCAGTCGTTGCCCGCCAACCCTTTTAAACCCAAACTGGAAATTGATTTAACTGCCCTGCTGATGCAGGAAGCTGTATTGCAGGTTTTCCACGGGGAGACGGAGCAGCGCAAAATCACCGGGATTATTTCCCATGCCGACTGGTGTGGCACTGATGGCAACAAAACGCTGTATACTTTCACTGTGCGCCCTTTTCTCTGGCGGCTGACGCTGAATCAGGACAGCCATATTTACCATCGTCAAAATGTGCCGGATATCCTCAGCCTGTTGTTGAAAAAACATTATGTCCGCGCCGATTCGCAACTGGAAGATCCGCACCAGCGCCGCGAATACACCACCCAGAAACGGGAGTCTGACTATGCGTTCTTCTGCCGACTGGCAGCGGAAGAAGGGATCAGTTTCTGGTTCGAGGATGAGACGCTGTTTTTCAGTGACAGCCATTTGGGCATGACGGCAAATCTTCCGCTGCAATACCAACCCCAGCGGGACACCGCCCACGGGCAGGATGTGATTTACCAGGTGCGTCTGGGGGTCGGTATGGCACCGAAACGCAGTATCCACCGGGATTACAACCCCGACAGGCCTCTTTCTCAGGTGTATCAACTGGAAAGCAGCCCGGACTATCAGGCATTAGGCTCACTCACGCCGTATACCATTTACGAAAGTTACGGGCGTTTCCAGCAGGAAGCGGAAGGCAAACCGTTTGTAAAATACCGCCATGAAGTGCTGAAAAACCAGACGCAACGGGGCAGCGGGCAGAGCAACTGCATTAAACTGCGACCGGGGAAAATCTTCGAAATCGAAAATCATCCGCATCAGCCGCTCAATACCCGATGGCAGATTGTTGAAATCAGCCATCACGGACGTTGTCCGCAGGCGTTGGGCGATAACAGCGGTGAGGGCACAACACTCAGTAACGATTTCAGTTTTATCGACGGGTTTTCCGACTGGCGGCCACCGTTTCATTACAAACCGCAGGCCGACGGGGATGAAAGTGCCACGGTGGTCGGGCCGGAAGGCGAAGAAATTTTCGTTAATAAAGATGGCGCGATCAAAGTGCATTTTCACTGGAACCGCTACGACAAGGCCGATGACAGTGCTTCCTGCTTCCTGCTGGGTGCGCGTGGCGCAGGGCTGGAACGGCAACGGTTTTGGTTTTATGGCGATCCCGCGTATCGGGCAGGAAGTGATTATCTCCTATCTCAACGGCGATATTGACCGTCCGATAGTCACCGGCTGTGTCTATAACGGCCTGAACCGCCCGCCACTGGATTTACCCTCCGCCAAAACCTGCACCACATTTAAAACCAAAACCCACAAAGGCGAAGGGTTTAATGAACTGCGTTTTGATGATGCCAAAGGCAGTGAAGAGGTGTTTATTCATGCGCAGAAAGATATAAAAGCGCAGGTATTGAATGATGAAACCCACAATGTGGGCCATAACCGGACGCACCACATTAAAAATGACGCCCACTTGCGTATTGATAATGAATACCGCGTACAGGCAGGCAATGACATTTCGCTGTCAACTGGGCAAAAACTCCATATCAAAGCCGACGATGCGCTGCTAACCCAAAGCGGTAATGAGATTCACCTGAGTTCCGGCGCTAAAGTGGTAATTGATGCGGGGGCTGAGCTGACCCTTCAGGCGGCGGGGCACTTTCTGAAAATAGATGCAGGCGGGATCAGTAGTAGTGGGTTGGTTAACTTTGGCAGCGGCGCACCGGGTAGTGGCTCAGGCTGGGGCGGTAAGTTGCCGGACAGGCTGGATAAACTGGCACCGGTTAATGTGGCTCAGACTGAAAAACGGGTTGCTGTGCCACCGGAAAAAATATGTCTGTCCTGCCTGATGGAAGCCGCATCAACCGGCTCAGTGATGGTGATGAGGGGAGAATAATGACGGCAACATTCAAGGAAAAATGGGAAAAATATCGGGAAACGAGTCCGGAGATGAAGTTATATGCCTTGGTGGATGGCTTACAGTACGAGCGCCATTTTGATGAAGAACTGACGTATATCGCAGGACTGAATAATCCGCTGTTCCGGCAATTCCCGGATGCGGAAATCGCCTTTGCCGGTCCGTGGCTGTTTGATATGTGTCAGGCTCAGGCATGGGAAGACAAATTCCTGCGGCTGGAAAGCGCTGCACCGGCTGTTTCCTGGCTGTATACCACACAGTCACTGGATAAACTGACCCGTCATCTCGAGTTCTACTTGAATATCCAATTAAAGACGGGGAAAACGGCATTATTGCGCTTTTATGACCCCAGTGTTCTGCATCAAATACCACACCTTTTTACGCAGGAACAGTTGACTCTGTTCACTCAAAATATTGAAGCATGGCAATATCAGCTTAATAACAAGGCCTATATTGTAAAAGGAATTGCATCATGAAGGAAAAAAACAGTCTCACCTCAGTCTTATCAGACTGGAAAAACGACATCGCCAAAAAGATTGAAAAAGAAAAAAGTAAAATCCCTCACCCTACGAGCGTTCCCAACTGTGCGGGAAAAGTGGGTGATGTGGGCGTGAAATGCAACCAAAAATTCAGTCATCAGCTAAAATTATTGCCGATTGATAATCAGGTTAATGTGAGTAACGTGCCGTATGCCTTTATTTCCATCCCTGCAAGGGGATTTGGTAAAACAAATGGCGAAGGCGAAACCGACCGTATTATGACTCGGCAGCCGGAAGAAGTAACCGTACTGGTTGGCAAATTGGCCAAAAGTTATGAAAGAAGGCGTCGCAGTTTTGGTTCATTAAAGGAACTGGAAGAAAGGAAAATCAGTCTGCTCACAAATACGGGTGAACCCACCACCGAAAAACCGTATATCAGTGGATATGATTATATTACCGTGGTGGGTGCCCGAACAGCACCTGGGGAATTTAGCGCAGGAGCAGCGAAGAGAACAGTTACAACAATTGTGGATCCTCTTATAGATTGGGAAAAAGATTGGAATATCTTTACAGAATCACCGGGAAATCAATACCGTTTTATTAATTGCGGATTACATCAGTTGCAGCTTTTTCCTCAAGCCAGTCAGGGTGATCACGCAGTGCAACGTATTATGGTTGTATTTGAGCAAGGATATACCAAAAAGGATAGTAAGAGGATTGACGAATACACTAAAGGGTTAGGCGGACGTATTGTTTATGTAAAAAACAAGCAAGGACTTATCGATTTTCTAAATCAACGGAAAGAAAAGAAAAGGTTGATTAAAGAGATGGTGTTTTTCTGTCATGGCATTATTGATTATGCTACTTTTCATTATAAAGGAGAGGATGAAGCTAATGGACTATTTGGACCAGAAGAGATTGAAAAGGTGTATGAATCAATATTTGATTTTGATGCTAAAATAACAACCTATGCTTGTCGTGCAGGTATTTCCGTTGATAACGGATGGCCCGGCGATTTTACCGGGATACCTGATGCCGGTCAGAATAAAAGCCCGGCGCAACGAATGGCGAATACCTGGGATATCGAAGTAAAAGCTTTTGAGAGACGTTCCACTTATATAGGAATATATGGCACGGATAAGGAGACTAAAGAGGCTAAGGAATATAGTAAAGTTATTAAAGAATATAAGGCTGCACTTGATGCATATAATTATGAAGTATCTATAGGTATTAAGAATGCCAAGCCCCCGGAAAAACCCAAAGATTATGATATAATGGAAAAGAGAAATATAGATTTGAAAACTAGGAATTCTAATGAAAAAGAGGGTGGTGGTCCTATCGCACCAAATGGCTCCTGGAGATTACCGGGTACAGGCGATACGCCGTATGGGTTAAAAAATGGTCCGCAAGACTATAAGCCAACAGAGTGGAAATCGTGAGATTTTTACCACGTAAAAACAGTGCAAGAATATCTATTCTGATACTTTTGATTTTATTTTTTTTAGGGGGGTATTATATGCATATGCAAAAATATAAAATGGCAATACTGATGCCATCGTATGATGAAAATTCTTCAGAATATCCTAGTAAAAAAGTGTGGTTTGATGCCAGTGAATGGTTGGCTACTTCTCAATATATTAAAGTGAGTGATTTTTTTCTGATTAACAAAAAATTTATTCCTATTGAAAATGTTAATAGCGTTGATGTACTTAAATCCCTGAAAATAACAAGGACATTACAAGAAAAGATTAATGACTCAAGAGATTTTCCTGAGCTTCATATTTTAAAAAACATGAATTCTATTGATTTTTTAAAGTTAATGCAAGATGAATTTAATTATGAGTACGTCTATACGGAATTTGATGAAGAATCATTAAAACCAGTTAGAGACTTTTTTTTGTTAAAATTTCCTTGTAAAGGAAAAAAATATGAATTACTAGTTATTAGAAGTATATATGAAAATGAATATACATATGATTCATATTGGTTCATTCTAAGAGAAAATGAATGGCATAATAGTCATAGAGATATTATGACCTACCGCGATTACCTAGAAGGTAAGATTGATTCATATAAATAATAAATTGGAAACTATAGTCGCTGAATTGAAAATGACATAAACAATATATTTCACCAGCGACTATAGCCTTAGTCATTATGATCGGAGATATCATAAATATGACCATAGAATTTAATGAAGAACAATGTAATAAACTAAAAAATTATTCGATCAATACATATATTGATGAATTAGTAGCTCATTGTAATGAATCCTATCCTTACCTTGAAATGCAATTAGGCAAAGAAGGCTTAAAAACCGTACTGACAGACGCCATAGAAAAAACAAAAAACGCTGGGTTTGATCAACGTGGTCCTGTTCAGTTTTATATTGATATGTTGATTTTGTTTGGTGCAGGGTTTCAGACTGATCCACCATATTCATGGGTAAAGGAACTTCTTGATAATCACACCCATCTTGGACAATTAGAAAGAACAACGCTACTTTATCATGACGTTACTCGATATTTGAATGAAGTACATGGCGAACAGGATGAACATCTGAAAACCAGTCTACTTAAATTACAGAGTATCAATATTGAAGGTTTAAACGTTCAATGGAATACCTATGAAAGTAACGTAGATGCACTTTTGAATTCCCTTTATCCACAAAAATACCGATATATTAAACAGAATAGTATCAAAAAAATTATCCAATTCGGCGTTGAGAAGTCGGGTCAGTATGGCATGAAAAATGCTAATGAATCAGCTTTTTTAACCCTGATAATGTTTTTATTAGGCGATCAATTTGATCAGGATATTTTCTTGCCTCATTTAAATAAAAAATTGTTCAGGCAATATTATTCTGATACTGATTCAGTGATCATGAAGATAGAAAAAGAAGTTAAAGATTATTTGAAAATATTTTCCAATAATATAGGAATATAGTCAATTAAGGAGGGAATAAATATGACAAATAAAGCCGTTATCCGGTTAAACGATAAAACCGATCATGGTGGTAAAGTCATCACCGCTATTGAGGGTTATATCTACCAAGGGATTCCGGTTGCTGGAAAAGGTGATTTAGTTGTTTGCCCAAAATGTGAGGATACATTCCCGATAGTCGAAGGGAGTGTGTCCTTAAAATATAAGGGTAAACAGATTGCACTGGAAGGTATGAGCACAGCCTGTGGTGCAAAACTGATTGCCAGTCAGAAAGGTTTGCTTGCTATGGAATGATAAGTATCTTCTCCTATAGCGTTTTACTGACGCGCTGCGCTTGTCTTCTCCGTGTTACCAGGCTAATACATTAACCCGGTAACACGGAGATCTGAAAAAGCACTTGCCAGAAAAAGAGGGGAACTCCTCACCAGCTTCTCATTTTTCTCCTCACTTTTTATTTCCTCACTGCAAAAACAGGTGAGGAATTGAGATTTATTTATCCTTAAAAATCAATGGTTTTTTTCTCCTCACTTTTTCCGTATATATACGAGAAAAGTGAGGAATCCGGTGAGTCACAAAATTCCTCTCCTCACTGCACCTCACTTTCTGCCTCACTTTTTAATCTTCATTGTTCAGGTTAACAAGGGTCAGTTCCTGCCCGCTCCGGGTAATCAGCCTGTCATGCTCTAACTTGGTTAACCAACGGCTGAAATTCTTCACATTCACCCCCATCGCTTTTAAATCATCACGCACAAGGGCAATGCTGCAAGGCTCTTTCAGGGCAGTGCGTGACCGGATACATTGCCACAATGCCGTGTGGTTATCGGTCTTATTGGAAATATGACCGATTTCCTCCTCCTCAACCGGATCACGCGGCCTGTCAATCAGAACCAGTGAGGTAATATATTCACCGTCTTTATCGGTAAAAAGTTCAACCACACGCATATCATAGGCTTGGGTTTCCGGCTCTTCGGCATCTTTCATTTTGGTGCAGGTGATAACCAGCGCACCGCCTTTTTTCCCTTCCCTGTTGATCCGATATTCAACATCCAGCGCAGCCCGAAAAGCGCTAGAGCCTCTTGCGCCTTTGCTTTCATCTTTGCCGGAATGGTGAACCACCAGAATACTTGCGCCTGTTTTGGCTTTCAGTTCGTCACAGCCCCGGACGAACGCGCCCATATCTTTTGAATCATTTTCATCAGCCCCACCAAAGCAGCGAGCGAGGGTATCCAGAATAATCAGGCGTACAGGCTGGCCTGTTTCCGCTTCAACCTGTTGAGCGGCAATCACCAATTCATGCACTTCGGCAGGCGAGGCCGGAAATACCGGGGTATTGATCAGATACATATTTTCAACCGTCTGTCCGTTGACGATTTCCCATGCTTTGATGTGCCGTGGTACGCCGATCCCGCCTTCACCAACAACATACAGCACGGAACCCTGAGCAACCTGTTTACCTGCCCATGCCTTACCCGTAGCAATATGACAGCCCCATGCTCCCGCCAGAAAACTCTTATATGATCCGCTCGCGCCGTAAATGCTGCACAGGGAATGCGCCGGAATAATACCTTTAACCACGTAGTCTAACTGAGCATCAAATCCTGCCGAACCCACTGACAACGGTAATTTTGTTTTGCGTTTTGGATAAATGCTTTCGACATTGTCATAACGGCGGCTTTCTATTGTGTGACGGTTCATTGGTTTCCCTGCCTGATATAACCCGTTACTGAATGCCTGCTTTGTTGCTTCAATGCCGTGTTGTTGCCGATAATCGTCCCAATCAGCTTTGATATTATCCGGTGGCAATGTGACCCAGCCATTAACCGCAATAGCTGCTTTTGCTGCCGAGATTTTGCCAGTATTCACTTTCGGTTTACCGTTCTTATCGAGTTCACCGAGGTGATGCCAGTCATTATCTGCGGCAAGAATGATTTTTGTGTCCGGCCAACGTTCCCGAACGGCTTTGGTAACAGATAATAAATTGCCTGCATCCAGTGCCGCCAAAACAGTGCCTTTATATAGCTGATTAACCGTGAGTGCCGTAGCGTAACCTTCGGTAATGATGACCGTGTAGGGGTACGCTTCCGGCTCTGACAACGCAATAAACGCCCCTTTTTTCTGGCTGCCGGATAATAATTTTTTCTCGCCATTGGGTTTGATGATCTGCGCGCCGGTGATTTTTTTATCCAGTGTTGTCAACGGCAGCAATACCGAATTGTCAGGCAACAGCCGCTGATTAGAGCAATACAGCCCTTTTGTCGTCGAATAGGGAGATTGCCCGGCAACAGTCTGCGCCATCAGTGCTGCAACTCTTTCGGCAATGGATTGTGTTGGATAGATAATTTCTTTGGTGGGCTTAGGTTCGGACAAAGGCAGTGCCAGCGCCTTCGCAACAACTTTGGCTGCTTCCGTAATTGTTATCCGGTTGGTTTTCGCTACTAAATCCAGTCCATCCCCATAATTCGGGGCGTCACACTGGCGGCAATGCCAGTTGCCGTGATGGTGATCATCGATGAAATGAAAGCGGTCAGTGCCGCCGCAGACAGGGCAGGCACCGTGCTTTCCCTTTGCCGGAACATCAATGCCACAGGCAGGCAGCAGATTTTGCCACGAATACATCGCCGATGTTTTCACGGTCTGGATTAGATCAAGCGGTTTTGGGTTGCCCGTTGTTTTTTGAACTGTAAATTCAGGGCGAGTTTGGGTATGCTGTGTATCAGCCATCGTTTTTACCTTAATTAACGGTTGTTGGTCAAACGCCTCAGATGTGGTCGGACACTCTGGGGCGTTGTGTTTTATGTTCGGTTCTTATGTCATCGTCTTTTCTGTGTTATCCCGCCCGTGATCCCGCAATACGCTGGGCGATCCAGTCATCAATCTCTGATTCAATAAAAGCCACTGAACGCGGGCCAATCTTGACCTGTTTCGGGAATGTGCCGTCACTAATCAGTTTGTAGATCCACGCTTTGCTGTAACCCGTTCTGCGCTGTACTTCCGGTAAACGAATAAAGTGTGTTTTCACTGCTGTCATTGTCATATTAATTCTCCTGTTACCGAGTCCCTGAGCGCTCATCGTGGACGTTATTTGATGACAGGCGGATTATTTAAAAAGCAAGATTAAATGAACAGAGTTAATTGTTTTTCTCACGATGAGAATTAATGGATTGCAAATCGTACTATCGGTTTTCTCTGTCGCGCAGCGGTTTGGCGAAATCATACGGCGTCACTGTTTTTTCCCGGTTCGCATCCAGATAATCCGCCCACCATTGCACCATCAGCCGCCGTTCATCCAGATGTTTAGAGGTGTGAATATAGGCCGCCCACACGTTGTTTCGTTCGATATGGCTTAACTGGCGCTCGATAGCGTCATCGCTCCACAGGCCGGATTCCCCCATTGCACCACGTGCCATTGTGCGGAAACCATGCCCGCAGACTTCGATTTGAGTATCGTACCCCATCGCGCGTAATGCCTTGTTAACCGTGTTTTCACTCATGACTTTCGCGGAATTATGATCGCTGGGGAACATCACGTCGCAGTTGCCGCTCAGTTCGTGTAACGCGTTGATAAGACGAACCGCCTGACGGCTCAACGGTACAATGTGATCCGTTTTCATTTCCCGCTCGGCGATCTGCAATCTCGATATTATTGTCTCCAATGATCCTGATGAGCTTCTGCCGACGGCCATGCTGCATGCCCCGGATGGCCGCCTGCGCCTGCGTAATATCCTGCAACATCCGCGCTTCCACCAATATGATGTCATTATCATTGATTCCAAAGGGGCGACCGGGGTGATGACCGAACTGGTCGTACTGACTGCAACTCAGTATGTTTTGGGGATAATCAAACCGATTTTGCCCGATGTACGGGAGTTTCTGCGCGGCACGTTGCGGATGCTGACCCGCCTCAAGCCATTTGAAAATTACGGCATTCAGCTTCCGCTTATTCAGATATTGGCCAATGGCATTGAAGGCACCAATCTGGATCGCGATACACTCAATGAACTGACCGATATTATCGAACAGCAACGCTATGACACGTCAGCGTTGGGTGGCAGAAAGGTTTATCAGTTGCTGAGCACTCGCATTGATCTGCTGGATATCTACAAACTGGGGCATGTCCGTGCCCAGCCTGTTCATCGTCTGGAATACAAAACCGCTCGCAAAAGTCCGGCGGCGGCGCAAACCATGCATACTCTCGCCTGTGAGTTGTTCCCCGAATGGGCCGCAAAGTTTGATGCCGTATTGGTCAGCCAACCCACGGGGGACGTGCAATGAATGTTATCTGGCGTGCTGTCTGCTTTTGTTATGACAATGCCGAATTGCCGTTTACGGATACACAGGATGAGTGGTTTGTGTTTGTCGATGCGCCGGATCGTAAAACAGCACTGGCAAAATTTCAGGCATTATTACCGGTTGTCTGGGGCATTTCGCCTGACATCGTTGAACATTTCAGTCCCCGCAGTGAAGAAGAATTACGTGCGTTGTCACTGATGCCCGGGACACCGGATAATGTGGCCTTGTTGAAATGCGGCTGGGAGCAGGGTAAACCGCAGTATTTAACCGCCAACGAAGTGCTGTTCTGGGTGGCTTCCCGCCAACTGCAACAGCGGTTAATCGCGGCGCTGAACTATGTCAGCAGGGAGGCCGCTGATGGATTTTCCGCATGATTTTATACAGACCGTCAGCGAAGACCAGCCCTGCAATTATTATGCGGAAGTTGCCGTGATTGGCGGACTGGTACTGGATAATGAGCGCTGGGATGACCTTGTTCAGCTTCTGACGCCGGAAGATTTTCATTTTCCGGCACACCGGATAATGTATCAGGTGATAGCCGAGCTGACGGAAAAAAACACGCCGTATGATTTGCTCACCCTGACTGATTTACTGGCACATCAGGGGCGTCTGGACAGCGTTGGGGGCTTTGCCTACGTCGCGGAAGTGTGTAAAAACACGCCCAGTGCCGCCAATATTGTGGAATATGCCCGCATGGTGGCAGAAAAAAGTCAGTTGCGTCAGTTGCTGGCGCTGGGCAAATCCCTCAGCGTGGATGTTTTTCAACCCCATGTTCAGGCCGCTACCCTGGCCGAACAGGCGGAAAGCCAGCTGTTCAGTCTGGCAGAAAAAGGGGCGGCCAGACAGCAGCAGGAAGTCACCCTGCTGCAAGGGGCGGAGGCGTTGATTGCTCACCTAGAACGCATTCAGGGCAGCAACGGGATCACCGGCACGCCGACCGGGTTTCAGGTGTTGGATGAAATGACCTGTGGCTTACAGGCGGGTGACCTTATTTTGCTGGCCGCGCGTCCTTCGATGGGCAAAACCGCACTGGGTCTGGCCTGTTGCCTTGGTGCCCTGCGACAGCGGGACGATGCGGTGGTGCAGATTTTCAGTCTGGAAATGCCGACGGCGCAACTGATGCTGCGTCTGTCGTCTATGGAAGGTGGGGCTGCCTTAAGTGCCCTGCGCAATGGGATACTGGATGACGAGCAGTGGGGACGGATAAGCCAGAGTCTGGAGCAGTTCAGCCAGTGGGATCAGCGCCTGATTATCGATGATTGCAGCCACCAGACACCGGCGCTATTGCGTGCCCGTGCCCGCCGTTATACCCGCAAATACGGTAAACCTGCTCTGATTATGGTGGATTACCTCCAGCTGATGTGCGCCCCCGGACAGGAAAACCGCACTCAGGAAATTGCCGATATCTCCCGCAGCCTGAAAGCGTTAGGTAAAGAGCTGGAGTGCCCAGTGCTGGCGCTGTCCCAGCTTAACCGGCAGGTGGAAAACCGTCCGGATAAACGCCCCAATAATGGTGACCTGCGTGATTCCGGCTCGCTGGAGCAGGATGCTGATTTGATCCTGCACCTTTACCGCGATGAAGTCTATCACGAGGCCACTCCAGATGTTGGGATCGCCGAAATTATTATCGGTAAGCAGCGTCAGGGACCGACAGGCACGGTACGTGTGCGGTTTGAGGCGCAATATACCCGTTTTTCTGATTTCGATGGCAGCGGGAGGTAAAGATGGGACGCAATACACTGAATTTAGGCAATGCCTTATTACAGCAGGGGCGACAGGCAGTCGTCACGCTCGATGATGGCCAGCCGATGGCGGAAATGCCAATGGTATTAACGCTGGATCAACTTCGCCCGAATCCGGATAACCCCCGCACCAGCCGCAATCCCCGTTATGACGATATTAAAGCCTCGATCAAAGCCCGTGGGCTGGATACGGTGCCGAAAGTCACCCGCGATCCGGACGGTGACGAGGTTTATATCTTCAGTGATGGCGGGAATACGCGTTACCAGATCCTGTCTGAGCTGTGGCAGGAAACCGGGGATGAGCGGTTTTACCGGTTGCATTGCCTGTTTAAGCCGTGGCCGGGGCGTTTACAGTGTGTGATCGGGCATCTGGCGGAAAACGAACTGCGGGGCGACCTGAGTTTTATTGAGAAAGCATTAGGCGTCTGTAAGGCCAGAACCCTGTATGAAGCTCAGAAACAGCAGAAAATCACCCTGCGTGAGTTGTCTGCGCTGCTCGGTGAAGCCGGTTTTCCTATAAGTATCAGCTATATCAGCCGGATGGAAGATACCGTGCAATACCTGTACCCGTGGATACCTAATCTGCTGAATTCGGGGTTGAACGTGCCGCAAATCCGTGTGTTACTGTCATTACGGCAGGATGCCGAGACGGTCTGGCAACAGCATGTTTTCAGTATAAACCCGGAACCCGTCCTGACCTTTAATGAAGTTTTTGGTTTCTGTTGTCGTAAGTTTGATGCGCTGGAAGACTGGTCGCCGGAGATGTTCCGGGATGAACTGATTGGCGATTTATTGCAGGCCCTGCCACACCCTCAGCTCAATTATGACCGCTGGATACTGGAATTAGATCCGAAAGAAAGCAACCGCCGCCAGCTCTTTGGTGAGCAGGCAACGATATTTGACGCAGCATCGATACCGGAAGCGTCTGAGCCGGATAACGCTAATCAAATTCGAGTGCAAAACAGGGAATCGAATCCGCGAATAATCACTCAATCTGTCACTGACAGGGAGCAGGCACCTGATACGGAAAGCGCTCCGGTCGATAAGACACAGGCACCTGCCCCCTCTCCCCGAAAAAATCCGGTTATTCCCCCTTATCAGCCGGATAGCGAGGATAACCCGCCTGAATCTGTTCTGCCTGCTCCCGACGTTGAATGCCTGCACTTTGCCCGAACCGGGCTGGAGCCGGTCAGTTCGGTCTGGGATATTTCCCCGATGCAGGACGATATCGAGCATCTGCAGAATATGGCCTTTCGGCTGGCATTTGAGCTGACCGAAGTGATGGGCTGTGACAGTGATTTGTTACCTGCCTCAGATGAAAGCGCGGCGGGTTTTTGTCTGGTGAATGCGCAGGAAGCCCGGGCTTTTTCGCGTTTATTGTTCAGCTTGACCGGAGAAAACACAACTGACGCCACGGAATTAACGCTGACCGCTGTTCTGCTCGGCACCGCCGGACGGGAGGATATGCCGTTACTGGATGATACCCAGACTGTGAAGTTCCTGCGTCTTATCCGGGTGCTCCGCCGTTTGCGTGAACTTCAGCGCCAGATAGCGCCGGAGGCAATAACGATGTCGTGATACCGGTACGGTGCGTGGTGTCTGTTTTCCAATGTGTTGTTCATTACGTTTTGACTGGCCTGATATTGGAGGAAGTAGATGAATCATTTATCGCAAGCAACCAACAGCCTGCTGATGCAGTTGGTGATGGATTTGAAGAACGGCTATATCCGTCGTTGTGAGGCACTGGGATTGGCGCCCGGTGAAATGCTGATGTTGCAGCGCCTGACAATTGAGGATTTGCATTATCTGGGCAATAGCCCGGTATCGGTGCTGAGCGTTCATATTCATCACGCCAATCTGGCCCGCATCTTACATCAGGCACGTATTGAACAGCAACGGATGCAACGTATTGACCGGGCACTGGAATTAGGCGGCTCTATTGAACTGATGCACTATTTTTTTGGCCTGTCGAGTCTGGAAATTGCTGCCCGGCGACGCATTGCCGGCATGACCGTGCGGCCGGGGCGCGGATCGCCCCTGACGGAAGCGGAAAACAGTGACCTGTGGCAGCGCTGGCAGGTGGCAAAGATTGCCGATGCGGACAGCGCCGAAGGGCTGGATATTATGCTGGAGATGGCTGCACATCATCAACTCTCGCTGACGGCTGTCTGGCATGCGGTGAAGGACTGGCAGCACAGCGAGACATCTGGACCTGTCAAAAAACAGGCATGAAGGCAATCAGTTAAAAATAAACAAAAAAGGAAACGATGTCAGGAAAATTAATGGAAATCATGCCCGGCCTGCATGTGCCCTTGACGACACCGCGGTCATTGTGTCGCAAGGTGCAACATCAGGTGAGCAGCTACCAGCGGGGTGCACGTAATTACGTCCGGCTGAAAGAAAAAGGCACCGGATATCTGAAAATCAATGTGGGGTTGTTCTGGCGGTTGTTAAGCCGTGATAACGGGCAATCGTGGGAGCTGATGCTCCATGAACGTTACAACAATGAAATTCGTAAATAGTCAGTGTTGAAGTCGTGTCATTCTGCATCTTGTTCAGCGTAACAGGGTGCAGCCCTGACATTATTTTTTACAGACAAAGAGTTAAAGACTAATGCCGGAGAAACGGGATCATGATAAACCTGTCAGCAGACAGCCTCATTGCACACACGATTGCCAAGATGAAAATGCGTCTGGAACAACGCACAGACGATGACGTCTCACAACTTCGCAGTGGTCTGCTGTTTATGGGCAATATTCAGGATGCCTATCCCCGCCGCCTGTTGCTGGATGATCGCCTGTCGCCGCTGGATAAAACCGGCTGGATGATGATCCGTCTGTATGCCCAGCAAAATGAAGGCGCGGTTTTCCCCAGCTATGACGAATTGCAGGTCCTGCTGGCGTCCCCCTATAAAGGCAAGGCATCGCGTGAAACAGTCAGCCGGGTATTACTGATGCTGCGAATAACCGGCTGGCTGAGTTTATGCAAACGTATCCGTGATGAGCATGGTCGGGTACGGGGCAACATCTATGCCCAGCATGATGAACCGCTGACCTGTCGTGATGCTGAAATTCTCGATCCCCACTGGCTGGATACCGTAGCAGAAGCGTGCCGCAGCAAAAATCGGACTATCAGCCAGACGGCCCGGGACGTTCTGACCGACATCAAAGAAGATCCGCTGATGCGCCATCGCCACAGCCATATCCGTTTACTGGAAGAACGGCTGAATGCCGTGCAGACGCCGCAGCAAAGAGTGATGCGTCAGTCTCTTCAACAAGAAGATCATCAATCCGAACTCAGGAAAATTAAGCCGGGTTCGGAAACCGAACTGAGTCAGTCAAAGGGGCAGGCTGAGCTGAATTCGGTATCCGAACTCAGCCTGAAATCAACGAGTTATAGCGGATCAACTAAACCGAACCGTTATGTACGTTCTTTTACACAGAATGTGAATAAAAAAACATACGTAGATCCGCAATCCGCTGTTTTTCTGCCGGAAGGGCTGTGTCGACAACTGGAGCCGGAAGATGTGACGATGCTGAACAGCCAGTTGCAGGCGCTGCCCGCTGAACAGGCGCAGACCGTGTTGAATTGTCTGGATAAGGCGTTACGGGCAGGGAAAATCGGCAATCCGGTCGGCTGGTTGCTGACGATGATGAAACGGGCACGAGAGGGAAAGCTGTATGCGCTGACTGAAATTGCTACCACCGGGTCAGTAGCTGTAAAAGCGCGTGTTGAGCTGACTCAAAAAACTGAGCGCCCTGTCTCACCCTCTTCACCCGCTCACGTCAGCAGCGTGGTGAAAGACATTCGCCAACGACTGACACGGGCAAAATACCAGAGTGATCACGTTGATTAAAAATCATACTTTGTTGCCCGGGGCAAAAAAGGTTAAAAATCATACTTTGGTGCCTGAGGCAAAAAAGGTTAAAAAGACATCTTTCCACTCTCTATACAATGGCGTATTTTTCTTTTTTCTCATAACTGGTTATTCATTGAGTCACAGCCTGTTTTGCCCTGATAGTTTGACTGACTTATCAAGGTCAAACAGGAGTCTTTGTGCATGTCTGATGCAGAAGAAAAAACCGCATCTCAGCCGCGTTTACGCGCAGGCGTCTTAACATCCTCGTTAACGATTGAACTGCATACCCACTATGCTATCCGGCTGTGGGCGGGGCGCCGACGGGAAGAAATCAGCAATACGCATAAGGTTGCGGAGATCCTGGGGATGCCGCAGGTCATTAGACGGGCGGGCAACATTAGTGTGGATTCCGCTGCGGATAATCCGTATGCCGATGTCTGGCTGGTGAAACTGGAGCAGGCACTGGCGTCGGCTTCTGCCAATCTTAAACAGAGTCTTGCCATTTTGCAGGATACCCTGAATGCCGTACCGAAGCAGATCACCTTATCCGCCGTTTCCTCTGTCGAACCGCTGAATATCGGGGTTTACAGTCATTCGCCGTTAGGCTACCGCTGTGTCTGGCTGCTGGTTGGTTACGACCAGCTGGCGATGAAAACGTTTCAGGCTTTTCATTACGGGCTGATTTCACGTGCAGAGCGGGATGCCTTTCTGCACAACGGCAGCCGTGCCATTCGCCAGATTTACGGCCTTGTGCGTTCTTACCGTTCACTGGCTGTCACCCGGCAAGATATTGCTGAGAAAACCCCGATAGGGCTTGACGCCATTAAACTGCTGGGTGAACCGCATCCCGATATTTTGTCAGGCAAGCAGAGTTCAGAGTTTTCCTCCCCATTACGTTCCACAGAACAAGGTTAATGGAGGTGGAAAGATGCAGCTTTATTTGTGTGAAAAGCCCTCTCAGGCCAAAGACATTGCCAAAGTTCTGGGGGTGAAACAGCGCGGGCAGGGATTTCTCTTTAGTACCCGTATTATTGTCACCTGGGCCATCGGGCATTTGCTGGAGGTGGCAGCACCCGAACATTATGGTGAGCAATTTGGCCCGCCGTGGCTGATGGATGTGTTGCCGGTGTTGCCTGTGCAATGGCAGTGGACGGTAAAAAAAGAGGCCGCCGATCAATTTGCAGTGATTCAGCAGTTATTGAAACAGGTCGATGAGGTCATTATTGCCACCGATGCCGACCGTGAAGGGGAAGTCATTGCTCGCGAGTTGCTGGAATATTGTCGTTTCACCGGTGCGGTCAGGCGGTTGTGGCTGTCGGCACTGGATGAAACCAGTATCCGGCAGGCACTGGCGGCCATCTTGCCGGGTGAGCAGACGGAAGCACTCTATCAGGCAGGGCTGGGGCGGGTGAGAGCCGACTGGTTGACGGGTATCAATCTGACCCGTTTGTATACCCTGAAAGCGCAGGCATTGGGTTTTGGTGAGGTCTTGTCCATTGGCCGGGTACAGACGCCGACACTGGCACTGGTGGTGAACCGAGATAAGGCGATAGATCAGTTTGTGCCAAAACCCTACTGGCAGGTGATGGCAAAGCTGGAAAAAGACAATACCCACTTTCAGGCTAAATGGCTACCCGCCGCGGATGATGGTGACGAAGAAAACCGCTGTACCCGGGAGGCCGTGGCGCAGGCCGTGCAACAACGTTGCCAGCAGGCAACGAAGGCCACGGTGATGGACGTCAGTAAAAAACGGGAGAAAAGCCCGCCGCCGCTCTGTTTTGATTTGGGGACATTGCAGCAAACGGCTTCCCGTCTCTGGGGCATGGGGGCGAGTCAGGTGCTGACGATTGCCCAGTCCTTGTATGAAACCCATAAAGCCACGACCTACCCACGCACGGATTGCGGATATCTGCCCGTGTCCATGCAGGCTGATATTCCGGTGGTGCTTACAGCACTGGTGCGAACCGATCCGGCGATGGCCGATATTATCAGCCAGCTGGACGAACAACTGGTTTCCCGCGTCTGGAATGACAAAAAAATCACGGCGCACCATGCCATTATTCCCACACGTCACGCCTTTGATCTCACCCGGTTAACGACCGATGAGTTAAAGGTTTATAAGCTTATTCGTCAGCATTATCTGGCGCAGTTTCTGCCAGCGCAGGAAACGGATGTCACCGAGGTGACGCTGGATATCGGCGGGCAACTTTTCCGGGCAAAAGGGCGGGTCAATGTGCTCACGGGCTGGAAGGTACTGTTTACTGAAAAACTTCCGGAGGATCAGGAAAAACCGGAAACTGATTCACCACTCCCGCGATTTCATCAGGGTGATCGCTGTCAGATTATTGAAGCAAGCATTCAGTCATTGCACACCAAACCACCGGCACCGTTTACCGAAGGCACTCTGATTGCCGCGATGAAAAATGCCGCCAGTCTGGTCAGTGATCCGCAATTAAAGCAGGTCTTGCGTGAGAGTGCCGGGTTAGGCACGGAAGCGACCCGGGCTGGGATTCTGGATACGTTGTTTAAACGCCAGCTGATTGAGCATAAAAAGAAAGCGATTCAGGCGACGCCACTGGCACGGGAACTGATTGCCGGGTTGCCGGAGGTACTGACGAGTCCGGGCATGACCGCATTATGGGAGCAGTCGCTGGATGATATTGCGCAGGGCAAAACGTCGCTGGCTGTTTTTATGCAGAAACAGGCGCAATGGCTTTTGCATTTAGTCGAACGAGGCAAGGCCCAGCCGTTGCACCTGACGTTACCGAAAACCCCGAACTGCCCGAACTGTGGCAGCCGGATGCGGCAGCGGCAGGGAAAAACCTCGCCGTTCTGGAGCTGTGTGAACTACCCGGGCTGTAAAGGAATGCTGAATGCCAAAGCGCTAACCCAATCGCGTAAAGCCAGGCGGGCAAATCAGAAAGTTTGAAGATCTGGTTGTTGATTGACGCGCTGACGGGATGCTTTAAGAATCAACCTGTTTTTTAAATGATCGGTGAGCCTGCAACGATCGCCTTTGGGTGGCTGTAAAACTCCCGTAGCCTGAAAGGGAGCGCCTCAACGCGGTACATTTGCACCCCTTTGGAAGCAGATATTGCCAACTCAGCGGCAATGAAGGTTCATTATTCTTTATCAGAACGTCAGCAACGTATACGTCTGACGCCCGGCGGGAAAAACTATTCCCGTCAGGGGATAGGATTTTCTCCGTCATTCCTTATTTTTTACCTCCATGGAGAACATCGTATGTCTGAGAACGCAACATCGTTAACCAAAAACGACTATTTCAACCTGAATATCAAAGGGCTGGGCTACTTGAATAATATCCGTCATGTCAGCACCGCCAGCGGTACGTTCCTGAGCTGTGTGATCAATGCATTAAATGGTCCCGGTGATAACCCAGTCTATGTGCGTTTTGATATTACCGTGGTCGGTAAAGAAGCGACCAGTCTGATCGGTCGTTGCCAGAAATCGGTGGATGAGGATAAAAAAGTGTTATTGGGATTTACCTTAAGCAACCCGTCCACCGATATTTTTACCCTGAAACGCGGCGATTATGCCGGTGAACAGCGCGTCAGTCTGAAAGCCCGTTTGATAAAGGTTGACTGGATCAAAATCGGTCAGGAGAAAGTGTATCAGGCCGAACAGTCCGACTCGACGCCACCACAGAATGGTGTTGCACAAGCAGAATATGCAGAAAACTCATTCTGATATTCCTTTTATCCCACCGACTTGCCCTGATGTTTCAGGGCAGTCCTTTTATTATCAAAGGCAACAGGATACAGAGATGAATATTACACCAATTGGTGTTCTGGCACTGCAATATTGCCATAAGCAGTTACCGTTAACCGTGTTGCGAAGCCGTGCAGGATTTTATATCGGCACATTGGATGAGGGGGAACCGTGCTCCCGTGAATCCGTGGAATATTTTGCCCACTGTGAGCAGGCGGAATTTGCCCTGAAAAAAGGGTGCTGGACGCAACGTAAGTTAGTGTAACAGGGAGGAAATTGATATGTCTTCGCGCGGCATTAACAAAGTCATTTTAGTAGGATTATTGGGGCAAGATCCGGAAATCCGTTACCTGCCAAAGGGTGGCACGGTGACAACACTGTCACTGGCGACTTCGGACAGTTGGCGGGATAAACAAACCGGCGAAACTCGGGAGAAAACCGAATGGCACCGGGTGGTGATCTTCGGCAAGTTAGCGGAAATCGCGGCGGAGTACCTGCAAAAAGGGGGGTTGCGCCCAATTCAGCGAAAAGTTCCATGATGTTAAAATTATTTAATTATTTCAAAATTTTAAATGAAAATGATCAGCCTGCTTCCTCGTAAACATCATACTCATCACTATCATCCATCTTTGATTCGAGCAGCGGGTCTACATTTTCTAGCAGACTGTCAAGACTGAATGTGTCGCTTTGTTCTGCGAAGATGTAGTTCCCTGCCAACTGGATATGGCTCCAGGCCACTGGGGAGAGATTGGCCAGTATTTCAATTGCCTCACTGTTACCTTGTTTTTCAAATCGTTCTACCAGTCCGGATAACAAGGCTGAATTGTAGTAGATAATGCAATTGGCAATCAGACGGGCGCAATCGTTCCATTGTTCAACCTGATAATCATTTCCGCCTCGAAACTGATTTCCATTGACAGACGCGATGGCTCTTCTGAGCTGATGATAGGCTTCTCCCCGATTCAATGCCTGTTGCACAAACTGTCTCAGTGTCTGGTTGTCCATGTATTCAAGCAAATAGATACATTTAACTAACCTGTCATACTCACGTAGGGCAGACAACGTCGAGTGAGTTCTCTTGCCATTTGACAGCTTTCTGACCACGATACTCTGATTGGTTGCCTTGCGGCTCAATGAACAAACAATATGCTGGATACGTTCCCATTCATCCATGATTAACTTGTTCTTTATCGGTTTTTTCAAAGAAATATGGAGTTTTTCACCCAGCAAGGTGATATCGAACAATTCTTCAAAGATTTTTTTGAACTTGGCATAACGAGGGGCAAACTGGTAACCGAAAATATCCAGCAAGGCAAAATTGACATTATTGATCCCATGATTATCCGTCGAAACCGAGAGCGGCTGGATATCACTGCTGTTGTTATAGAGCAGGTCAAAAGCAAAATGCCCCTCAAACTCATTCGGGGCGTTCACGGTAGTATTGATTGGAACATGATTGACGACCAGCGATAATGCTGATATCTGTGGCAGCCGGGCCTGCAACTGGGGCAGCCCTCTGCGCTGCTGGGCTACGGTATCGCGGAAAACGAACAGTTTGCGGATTTGGGCGCAGGTGCCGTGCCGGTGGCGTTCGGTAACTTTTAATTACTAAAAGAATCTTTTAGTAATTAAATTTTATTTATTAAAATAATTTTTTATTGACTTACTTAACAATATTTTCTATATTTATTAATATGTTTTACTTAATGTTTTAACAAAGAGGTAATTAAATTATGAAAATTAGTAAATTTTTATTAGTTAGTTTATTTTCTTTTGCAGGTATAGCTTCAGCATCTCCAACTTTATTTCAAAACAGTAATTTCACTAACCCAAATTTTGACACTGGTGGTGGAGTAATAGAGATTCCAATAATTGGATTATGTCAAGAAGGAATTCTTCCTAAAGAAGATTGCGAAAAATTACTAAAATAGTCATTTATGGCAAGATTTAGAATATAGTTAGTTGTTTAAAACAACTAACTTTTTATTTATTTATTTATTTATTTATTTATTTATTTATTTATTTATTTATTTAATGTCAAAATAACAGTTATTTAGAAAAAGTTAAAAATAAATGGAAACTTTATGAAAAATTCTAAAATTTTTGTAAAAACTTTATTAACTTCTATAGTATCTCTAAGTTTTGTAACTTCGGCTCTTGCAAATTCAAGTATTCCTAACGATAATCAAACTCGAGTACATATGGTTAATAATATTGAAGTTGTTGATATAGTTAACCCAGATGATAGAGGGTTTTCTTTTAATAACTTCAAAGAATTCAACGTTAACGAACCAGGTATGGTTTTAAATAACTCAGTAAATGGCACTGTATCTCAATTGGCTGGACAACTAAATAAAAATTCTAATTTATCTAAGCCAGCTCGAGTTATCGTTAGTAACGTTACTGGAGGTAATTTCACTCAACTTAAAGGTATGCTAGAAGTGGCGGGAGATAGAGCTGCAATATTAATAGCTAACCCAAACGGGATTGTGGCTAACGGAGCTAGTTTTTCTAATACCAACCATGTTCAATTAAGTACTTCTACTCATGCTATAGTAAACAAAGGTGATCCTGCCACTTTTCAATTAATTGGAGGTAAAGTTGTTATAGGTGAGAAAGGTATAGATAGTACTAATGTTGATAATTTAACTATTGAAAGTAGAGCTATAGATTTGAACGGAATGATTACAGGTAAAACTGTCAGTTTAGATACTAATTCTATACTAGCGGGTACTGGCATCGGTAATCCTGAAATTTCAATAGATACTGGTGCTTTAGGAGGTATCTATGCTAATAAAATTATCGTGAAATCTAATGAAAAAGGAACCGGAGTTAACCTAAGTAATTTAACCGGTACAGAATCTTTATTGGCGGAAATCCGAGGAACAGCGAATCTTTCTGGTCAGTTCAGAGGCGATAACTCTCTCTTTATATTTGCTAATAAGTTAAATAAAGAAAATGCAACATTCAAAACAAATGGTTTCCCAATAGTTGTTGAAGCGGATATTTAAACTAAACCTACATAATTAATAATTTAAAAAGAAACGGATTTTTTCAAATTTTATGTTCATTAAAAACTGCGTTAAATCTTCTTTTTTCTATTTGATTATGTTAACTTCTAGTCAAGCTAATACCTCTATTCCAAGCTCCGCTAATACCTCTATTATGGCGGATCAAGAGATTATTAAGCAAAGACAAAAAGAAGTATTAGAGGAGTCCCAAAAACAACAAGATTTAGGGTCAGATCTTAAATTTAATAAATCGAAAGAGCCAGAGGCTCAAGAATCTAAATTATCTTGTCAGATAATCAACGATATCGTTATTGAAGGCGCTACTATTTTTCCAAAATCTAAGCAAAAATCGCTAATAGAACAAAATATCTCTAAATGTTTAACTCAAAAAGATATTGAGTCTTTACTAGCTGAGATATCTAATTATTACATGATAAAAGGTTATATTACTTCTGGAGCTTTCATAAAACCAAGAAGTATATTGGATATATCTAGAGATAATTTTACTATTCAGGTCATAGAAGGGAAAATCAATAATATATTACTAGATGGTGAGAATTTATTAGAATTAAAAATGGCTTTTCCAAACATGAAGGAAAATATTCTTAACTTAAGAGATATAGAGCAAGGATTAGACCAGTTAAATAGGCTACCTTCTTATCAAGTTAAAATAGATATTCGGCCTTCAGATAAGCCCGGGTACTCAGATGTAATTTTGAAAAAAGATTCAGACAGATTACCTATCAGTGTAGATTTAAGTTTTGACAATAATGGTCAAAAAAATAAAGGTAATAATCAATTTAATACTTCTTTACAAATAGATAATTTACTACATTTGGCAGATTCTTGGACATTCTATGGTAATAAAGATACTGGATTTAGTAACAGTTATAGAAGTTGGTATTTCAATACTGGAGTAAGCATACCTTATGGATATTGGTTATTTAATTATCAATATTCAAAAAATGAATCATATCAAAATATTGTTATAAATGATTTTGGATCATTTCGATATATGGGAAAAGGAAATTCTCATTCTGTAACTGCAAATAGAACTTTATATCGAGATGGAAAACAAAAATTAAGCTTAAATATGGGATTAACTAAACGAAAAGCCGAAAATATTTTAGGAGAATATAAACTAGCTAGTGGTTCAGATTTAAGCACAGTAAATCTAGGATTTAATTATAGTTCAACATTACTAGGTGGATACTTTAGATCCAGCCCAACAATAGTTCAAGGGCTACATATACTAGGTGCCACTAAAGATAATGAGTTTAAAAACAACCCTAAAAGTAAATTTACAAAATTAACAGGGAGTTTGAGTTATTATAAACCTATAACTCAAGATATTTATTATTTTACCTCTGTTTATGGTCAATATAGCCCAAAAAATTTATATTCTAGCGAAAGAATGTCTATAGGTGGATTGTATTCTGTCAGAGGTTTTAAAGAACAATATGTTACTGGAAATTCAGGAGGATATTGGCGAAATGAAGTTAATTGGAAAGTAGCAAGTATTCCAAAATTAGGTGATATTTCATTAGTTAGCTCTTTAGATGCTGGATGGCTTAAAGAAGAAATAGCTAAATCTGCAGAAGGAGATACTTTAGTAGGAACATCTTTAGGGTTAAATTTGAATAATAAGATAAGTAATCATTCAATTACACTTGGAAAACCTTTAAAATACTCATCAGATCTTAAACCAGATAACAGGGTTTTCCACTGGTCTACTTCTTTTAATTTTTAATCAATAGGGTTATTATTATGACCATTAAAAACAAATTTAAATTAAGAGTGTTGTTTTCTTTAACATCCCTTGTGAGTATAAATATAGCTTTTGCAAATCCAGTTATCCCTAATGATAATAGAACTCAAGTAAATATAGTTAATAATATACCCGTAATAGATATAGCTACTCCTAATATTTCAAGAGTATCTCATAACGTCTATAAAGAATTTAATACTTCTGAAAAAGGTTTAGTGTTCAATAATTCATTAAATGGTACTACATCTCAACTAGTAGGACAACTAAATAAAAGCCCTAATCTTAGAAATAGACCAGCCGGAATAATTGTTAACGAGGTAGTTGGAGGCAATCTATCTCAACTTAAAGGTATGATTGAAGTAGCTGGCGATAGAGCTTCAGTGATAATATCTAACCCTAATGGTATTTCAATTAATGGACTTACTTTCAGTGATACTATTGGTGAAGCTAATTTCACCACTGGAACTATTACCTTTGATAAAAGAAAAAATTTAGAGGAGTCTAAAGTAACTAAAGGACATATTACTATTGGAGAAGATGGGATAAATACTAGAAATGTTAACTATCTTAATTTGTTTAGCAAAACTATCAAGATAGATGGAGATATTGAAGGAGATTATGTTTCTGTTCATGCTGGCGGTGTTTTAACAGATATGAAAAACCTTACTTATACTTGGATTGAATCTGAAGGTCCTAAACCTGAATTCTCAATAGATACTAGTGACATAGGTGGAATATACGCTAATAGAATCGTACTGATATCTACTGATAAAGGAACCGGAGTTAATTTAAATGATTTAGATGGAAAAAACCTGATTAAGATAAACGCCCCTTATAGTAGCACTGTAAATATTAATGGGGTTTTTAGAAATGATAATAACAATATAACTATAAATGCTAATAACTTAAATGATAATGGAACAAAATTAAAATGGTCTGATGATAAAAATAGATGGGAGCCAATTTAATATTTACCAGTCTTAGTTAAGAAGTATAAGTAATTCTATTAATTGCAAGAGACTTATATACTTTTCATAATTTCTTGCAATTTTTTTCTAAATGAACTAATGGCAGGAAATTATGAAAAAACCCAATAATCCTGATAATGTTAATCAGTTTACAAAAGCTTTAACCTATCTTCTGATATATCTAATAGGTATTTATCCTATCAGCATCGCTGCTGCAAATCCAATTATCTCCAATGATAACATAACTCAAATAAATGTAATTGATGATGTTCCTGTTATTGATATAGCTGCCCCTAATATTAGGGGGATCTCTCATAACGTTTATAAAGAATTTAATGTCGAAGAGCAAGGTGCAGTTTTAAATAACTCAATAGATACTGCAGTATCTGAAATATTAGGAGATGTAGATAAAAACCCTAATTTTCAAGATAGATCTGCAGATTTAATCATTAATGAAGTAGTCGGGGGTAATCAATCTCAGCTTAAAGGACCGTTAGAAGTAGCTGGCGATAGAGCTTCAGTGATAATATCTAACCCCAATGGTATTACTGTTGATGGCGGCGGCTTTCTTAATATGTCCGTTGCTACATTAACTACAGGTAAACCTACTTTAAATAATGATGGATTTTTAGATAACTTACGAGTAACTAAAGGTCAAATTAATATTGAGGGTGATGGCTTAGATGGCAGTTTTGATACTGTAGATTCTATAGATATAATCAGTAGAACTTTAAATTTATCTGGTAGGATAAATGGTCAAGGAAATAATATCAATACAATTCAAGGAACCAATCAAATTAATTATGGAGGTCTTGGTAACAATTATTTAACTGCAAATATTAAAGGTGAAGGAAGTTCTCCAAAACTAGCTATAGACACTTCTGATCTTGGAGGGATGTATGCTAATAAAATTAACATACTTTCTACTGAAAAAGGAGTTGGCGTTAATTTAAATAGCCTAAAGGCATCTGGTTCTGATATTAGGTCTAATGGGGGAGATATTTCTATTAACGTTAATGGAAATGTAAATCTTGTCAATCTCCCTAATAATAACAGAAATATTTCAGCTAGCTCTAATTTGAACATAGGAGCTGATAATATTTTTACTGGCGATAAAGCTGAGATTAACGCTGGAAAAGATATAGTTTTAGCCAGCAAAAATAGAATAGAAAATAATACTAAAATAACTAGTGGTAAAGATATATGGTTGTTAGGCAATAATATTGTAAATTTTGATAATTCTTTAATCTCGTCGAAAGATAATCTATGGGCTCAAAAAACTTTATATGGAGATAAATCTGATTCAATTAAAAACTTAGGTGGAAATATTAATAGCCTTAATGGAGACATAATACTTAGAGCTACTCGTCTAGAAAATAATGGTATAGAGAATGGAAAATTTTTTGATCAAAGAATAACTTCAGGTAATAGTTTATATATCAATGCTAATAATATTAACAATTCTGCAAATATTACGGCAAAAAATGATTTACTTCTTACTGGACAAAATTTAAATCATCAATATATAAGCGATTTTCATTATGGTTCTGGAAGAAAATATGATATAACACCACAGTTAACAGCTGGAAATAAACTTCTTTTAGATTTTACTAACTCAATTAATGTAAATTCTAGTTTATTTAATAATCTCTCTTTCAAAATAGATAATCAAAAGTTTTATTCGCCAACTTTCGAAGGAGGGTCTGATTCTGATTCTATTAAAGGTAAAGATATTGTATTAAACGCTAATAACATTAATATTCATGGAAGAATAACTGCTAATGATACTTTAAAAATCATTGCGAATGACTCTGTAAAGGGAATAAAAACTGATTTAAATGCTAAAAATGAAGTATCGATTATAGCTGGCAACAATATAGATTTGAGGAGATTAAAATTAAGAGGAGATTCTCAGAATCTACTTAGTAAAGATGGAGATGTTAAAATTTATGGCATTAGTGATTCAGATGCTAATGATAAACACAATAATAATAAAAGACTCAAGAAAGATGGTGACGTTTTTATACCTTTTGATTTCGATACTTTTCCAATATTAGGTAGCATTATAAGAGCAGATAAAGATTTAACAATTTCTGCTGGAAGAGATGTCGTTTTAGAGAACACTGCAGTTTTTAGTTCTACAGATAATGGAAATACAGTAACAATTTTCGCTGGAAGGGATATTAACGTCGAAAATAATGATAAAGAGCTTAGAACCTTTACAATCAGACCTGCACATAATAAAAAAGCAGAAGATTTTGTTGGAGGCCCCTTCTCTTTTAGAAGCTATATTAATGCTTCCAACGTTTCTATGGTAGCTGGAAATAATTTAGCTTTACGCGGTGTTCAGATAAATTGTTTAGGGGGATCAATAAATGGTTGCAATGGTAATAATGTATCGGTAAAAGATTCCGATAGTGTTAGCTTAACTGCTGGAAAAGACATCTTATTTAGTTTAAAAACTCGAAATTCTTCTAGCTCTGGTCTAATTTATGGTGATGATAGACTTACTTCTATTGGAAATGATACCTCTTTTGGGGATATTATGTTTTCAGTAAAAGTTATGGCCCAAGGGCCTAGAATTATACCTAACACTCCTGATGACCTCCATTACACAATTGTGAATCTCGGACCTGAATTTGGAGCTAATTCTCACGAAATTTTAGACTTAACTACTGCTATTAACTCGGGCAATGTCACATTAAATGCTGGAGGGTCGGCTATACTAAAAGCTGCCGATATTAAATCTAAAGAAAATACTACAATATTAGCAGGAGAATATATAGGTTTTGATCGGTATAATTATGGTAAACTAAGTCCAGATTTAAATTATTTCCTTACAGATAACTTAGTAACTTCTATTAAAACCGGTAAAAATCTTAATTTAATCGCTAATGATCATGTCGTAACCTCAGGATCTAAATTAATCTCTGGAGAAAATCTTTCTATACTTTCTGGAGGAGACATTAGACTTAGAGCTTTACCAAAAGAAAAATATACTAGAAGTAATGATAGCTACGAATATCAAACTATTGAATCAACAGAATTATCTGCCAAAGGTTTATTAACGCTTTCCGCTGAAGGAAATATTTTATTTCAAGCTACTAAATTAGCAGTTGAAGGACTAAAAAATATCTCATCAGTTATTTCAGACACTACTTTAAGAAATGCGATAGCTTCTGGAACTATGGATATTTCTGCTAAAGGCGGTTACATCTATGCTCAAGCTTTAAACGAAACAACGCAATATGAAACAGAGTCTGTAAAGCGAAATTGGTTAGGTGGAAAGAAAACTTTTAAGAAAATTAACCAAACTTCAACCCCAGTTGTTACAGAGTTTTCTGCTCCTACCGGTTATATCAATTTTTTAGGTAGAGATGATGTTACTTTTGAAGGTAGTAAAATAGAAGCCGGCAAAAATACTAATTTAACTAGTCTTCAAGGTAAAGTTAACTTCAAAGCTGTAAGTTCTTTAGATTTTGAACAAGAACTTAGTATGTCTAAAGGGTTTTACATTAAGCAAAGAAATAAAGGTTACCAAGAAAATATTTGGTATTTACCTCAAATTAATATTGGAGGAACACTTACTGTTAATGCTACCGGTATTAATGCTGATATAAAAACAAAGGATAATCAAAATCTTCAAGATGCCATTGACTTACTAAGCGATGGTTATGGTATGTCTTGGATAAAAGATATAAGCAAACGAAATGATGTTGAATGGAATAAAATACAAGATGCTTATTCTGAATGGAACATTAACAATAAAAACTTAAATCCGGTTGTAGGGGCAGTAATAGCTGTAGTAGTAGCTGTAGTCACCGCTGGTTACGCTGCTCCCTATGCAGCATCTATAGCTGGAAGCAGTGCAGCAGCTCAAGGAGCTATTACAGCAGGTATGGCAGCGGCTGCTAGTAAAGCAGCGGTTTCTCTAGCTGAAAATGAGGGTAATTTATCTAAAACTTTTAAAGACATGGGAAGTAGTAGTACTATAAAATCTATAGTTACTTCAGCGGCTATTGGAGGTGCATTAGCTGGATTTGATTCTGCAATGGGTTGGGGTGAAGGGACTAAAGGAGGTGCAGCTATTAATAGAGGAAGTATGCCTCTATTAAGTAATCAAGATTGGGTAGCTACTGCCCAGAGAGTTGCCGGACAGTCTTTGATTAGCTCTGGAATAAACACTACTATTAATGGTGGAAGTTTTAAAGATAATTTTGTTTCCGCTCTATTATCTAATTCAACTAGTCAACTTCATGCTGAAGGAGCTTTCCAAATAGGTGAATATGCGAATCAGTTAACTGAAGTTGGAAGAGCGCTTAGCCATGCTGCACTATCTGCTATAATTGCAGAAGTTGGAGGAAATGATGGTAAAGCTGCCGCAGCGGGAGCATTAGCTGCTTCTTTAGCAGCTGATAGTCTTAGAAATACGTTTGATGATTCTAGAGCCACTCAAATAGGAGGTAAGATTGTAGGAGCTTTAGCTGGTGCAGCTATTACAGGAACTCCTGAAGGTGTTTATGCTGGAGCTAATGCTGGCGAATTGACTATAATATATAACCATGATGAACATACTATGGGACTGTTCGTCAATAAAGGTAAACCTGGAAGCATATTCCCCGAAGGATCTCTCCAAGATGCTGTAGATGCTTGTTTAGTTGATGCAACTTTATGTAATTTTATAGTAGAATTTAGTCCTCTTTCAGTACTTAAAGATGTTAAAGATGCAGAAACAGGAACAGATTATATAATTGCAGCGGCATCAGCAGCCCCTTGGGCAAAATTAGGAAAAGCAGCTGATAAAAGCGTTGAAGCTATAAAAACTCTTGCTAAAAATGGTAAGTTTGCTGAAGCTACTAGGATTTACAATGATTCTCTTAGAAGTATGGGTAAATTCTTTAAAGGGAATCATAGAGTTAATGATTTAAGTAAGCTTAAAGATATGAATTTAGAGCCTAATATGCTTAGAGCGGGGACTACAAAATATCTTAAAAGTGAATTCCAAAAACCTGATGCAGCTGTTAGTTATGCTGCAGCATCAGTAACAGTTAATGGTAAAAAAGAATATTACTTATCTGTAAATGGTACAGCTTGGTCAGGCAATTCTCCCAATGTCGTAAATATTAAGGGGGTTAATTTTAATGTGATTAGAAAAGATAGTGGTTCTATACCACCAGCTCCTAATGGAAAGCAAACTAACTTTAATCACGCTGAACAAAAATTATTTAGTCATTTTCAAGATAATTTTCAAGGTAAGAAAGTAGATATAAATATGTCTATTCAGAATACTAGTGCTACATCTCCAGGAATGTGTGCTGGCTGTAAACCTAATAGCAAAGTATTTGCAGATCAAAACAAAGATTTTATTATTAATATATTTGAGGGTACAACCGGTAGAAAACCCTAAATATCTAGTGATAAATTCAATATAAAGACCTTAAATCAATATGAAGACCTTAAATAGAGAAACTGTATCTGGAGTTAGTTTTTATACTATCAGAATGACATATGAAGAATTAGTTATTCTTAGGGATTGTTTACATGATATTTTGCTTAAATCTGAAGAGATTGAAGAAAAAAACCTAGATAAATTGTCCTGGTATAGATCTGCTTTTTTAGAAATATCAGATTATATACAATCCAATATTTCACATAAAACAAATATAATTTTGAAAAAAGAACATTTAAACAATGAAATATTCTATAACCTTAGATTCTCCTATGGAGAACTTAAGTTAATTATATACACTGTTATGAATTTGGAGGAAGATATCAATTATAAACCTTTTTATAGAAAGTTCTCTTTCAGTAAAAAATGTAATGCCAAATTATTGAATGATTATTTTCATAAATTACAATCTTTATGGTCAGTAGATTAATTGGAGTTATAAATGACTAAAACAGAATTAATAGAATATCTACATTCTGCTTACCCAGAGTTGACTATAGATATTACTTACATTAAGGGCTATTCAGAAGAAGATATAGTAAAATTAGAACGTTTATATGATATTAAAATTCAAGGTCAAGTACTTGATTTTTTAATTCACATGGGGCGTTGCAGTGGAGGTTTTTTTTCAAATCAACCTTTAAGTTTTTATAGTGAAACTGCTAATATCAGAGATGAGATAAAATTTCAAATAGGATGTGAAGATGGATTAAGAGAAGTTCAACGATTTGATTTAGTAGAACAAAAACCTTTCTTTATTTCAATGGAAAATGAAGGAATTTTGCATTATTTCTTATTAACTGATTCAGATAATCCTGATTTAGTTTATTATCTTGATACTAACTATGACACAATAGTAGATACTGGTTTAACTTTTAATGAATATTTAAGAAGCGTTGTAGATTCTAGTAGAGGTTATGCTTGTAAAATCCCACTTGATTATACAGGAGACTTACTTAGAATATAACAATTAAACCTATTTCATTATTATTAGATCTGCTTTGATTTAAATCAAAGCAGATCTACCTAAAAAGAGGCTTTTATGAAAAACTTTAAAACTTTTACAAAGATTTCTACATTAACTTTGTTAGTTTCTACTAACCTAGCTTTTGCTAATGATATCATTCCTAATGATTTTAACACTCAAGTTAACCAAGTTAATAATATACCAGTTATCAACATAGCTACTCCAACTCTTAACGGTATGTCCAGAAATACCTATAAAGAGTTCAATGTTAGTGAAAAGGGCGTGATTTTCAATAATTCTATAGATTCTGTTAATTCTCAATTAGCAGGTCAATTAGAGAAAAATCATAATCTTAAGGATAGGACTGCTGGCTTAATCATTAATGAAGTAGTTGGCGGTAATCAATCTCAACTTAAAGGAGCTATAGAAATAGTTGGGGAAGATGCTAAATTAGTAATAACTAATCCAAACGGTGTCTTTATTGATGGAGCTAAATTCATAAATATAAGAGAGTCTTTTATTAGTACTGGTAAACCTGTTTTCAATAAAAAAGATTTACTTAGTTTAGAAGTAACTAAAGGTAAAGTTACTATTGGAGTAAAAGGCTTAGATTCTGATAACCTTGTTGTTTTCAGTAGATCTCTTCAAGTAAATGGAAAAATTAATGCTGATACTATTACAGCGATGATAGGACCTAATTCCATGAGTATGAAGGTTCCAGGGATGCCTATCAGATTTGAAAATGAAACTCCTCAACCAGGATTTTCTATAGATACAGGTAATCTTGGAGGTATGTATGCTAATAAAAGCATAATACTTCTTAGTAACGAAAAAGGTGCCGGAGTAAACATAAGAGATTTATCAACTTCAAAGGGTCAATTAGAAAATATTACTGTACAATTAATGAAAGACTCTGGAGACGTATATTCTTCTAACCAAGAACAAAATATAATTGTTGCAGCAAATAGATATTTTCACGATGGTAGAGAAATGGAACTTATTAATGGTGTTTGGCATCCTAAACAATAATTTCACCAAAAAATATGTCACTTAAAAAGAGAATTTTATGACTATTAAAAACAAGAATATTAAATCTCTGAGGGTTATATTCCCCGCCCCTTGGGGCGAACTACCCTGTAGTTGACTATTGGTTTTGATACCCCGCTGCTTGCGGCGGGGTTGTTCATTTCTACTAATCTAGCTATTGCAGACCTTATAATTCTAGACAATAATAAGACTCAGGCTAATCAAGTTAATAATATCCCCGTAGTAGATATAGCTACTCCTAACCTTTCAAGAGTGTCTCACAATGTTTATAAAGAATTTAATGTAGGAGAACAAGGATTAGTTTTTAATAATTCTTTAGAATCTACTACATCTCAATTAGCAGGTCAATTGAATAAAAACCCTAATCTTAGAAACAGATCGGCAACCCTTATTAACAATGAAGTAGTTGGAGGTAATCCATCTCAACTTAAAGGTCATGCTCTCAATGATTAGATATTGTGATAAACTCCCTGCTTTTTATTATGGAGTGAGAGATGGCTAAAGTTGATGTGGTTTGTCGTTACTGCCATAAAACAGAAGAGGTTAAAGGGCATGGAAAAGGACGTACTGGTCATCCCCGCTATCACTGCTATGCCTGCCGTAAAACCTTTCAACTGAACTATGCCTATCAAGCCTGTTATCCCGGCGTGAAAGAGCAAATTATTGATATGGCAGTGAATAACTCCGGTGTTCGTGATACCGCTCGTGTACTGAAGATAGGGATTAACACCGTCATTCGCACGTTAAAAAACTCTCCCCGAAAAATGTGACCAACCTTCCTCTTAAGGGAAATGAAGTCCAGCTTATCTGTGAAGTTGATGAGCAATGGTCATTTGTGAGAAGTAAAAAGAATCAACGTTGGCTCTGGTATCGAAAGTATCGAAAGAGATAAAATTTATAGAATGAATTTCATTGTAATATATTGAAATTAATTAATTTATTCTCATTCGTGGAACTTTTCGCTGAATTGGGCGCAAACCCCCAAAAAGGTGCTCAGGTGTACATCGAAGGCCAGTTACAAACACGCAAGTGGCAGGACAATCAGGGACAGGATCGCTATTCAACGGAAGTGGTGGTCAATGTCAATGGCACGATGCAGATGCTGGGGAGCCGTGGCGATGCAAAACAGGTTCCTGTTCAACAGGCTAAGTCAGCACAAAAACCACAGACTTCTCAACCGGATAAAAAGGAGAGAAAACCAACACAAATGGATCAACTTTCGGCTTTACCTGAAGAGGAGAAAGGAGAACTGGATTGGTCTGATGAGATCCCATTTTGACGTGGTTTAACCTATTGCCCTGTTACACAGGGCTTATTTCTAATATTGGGTAAGTCAATCGATTCTAAATTCTACGCACACATTTAAACGGTCATTAATATTTCAAGCCTACATAGCCACTCGTTGAATAACGGGCATTTTTCTCTCATCTTAGGAATGCCTGTTTTCTCGGCAATAGCTATCCCTGTTGTCGTTTTGCCAAATGTTCCATTTGCTGACCATTTTTCCAACCGCTTTGAAGGCGCCGTTTGTGGGCTATTGTTAATCGATTCCGGTTCTCCACACTCTCGAAGTACCTGCTCTACCTCTTGTACATGAATATTCAACTCATTGGCAAGTATCTCTTTGTCACTAAAGAGCAAAGCTTCAAATTCATGCATAACGATGTACGGAATAAAACGTTCATCGGCTCTCTGTGTGAATAGAAATTGGTGAATTTCATTCTGTGTTGACAGATGCAGATGTTCAGCGATTTTCTTTGGTTCCCACTGTCTATTTAACGTTTCTAATCCCGGCCATTCATTGGTGCCGTAATAATCAATAAAGGTTGTGACATAGGTATCTGGACGTTGTTTCAGATGCATCTCAATGTCTTTCTTGACTCTTGAAAAACGCACATCTCCACCTTTTTGTCCGGGTTTAGAAACTTGTGTGGCAGAGATGAAAATCATTTTCTCAGCCAGATAAGGTTGAAGTATCTTTTCAATAAATATCTGTTCTGTCTTACCTTCAACGATGGCCATGACTTCGATGTAATTACTCATAAGTCGGCCCTCCGGCAATGACGTTTTTAGCCCATAATTCGCCCAGAGAATAGTTTTCGAGCCATTGAGAAAAATCTTCTTCATTTAAACGCTCAAAACGTGAAGCTCCCTTTTTACGATTCACGATGACAATATCTTCAGCAGAGAATTGATCGATTAAAATAGGGGATTGAGTGGCGATAATGACTTGGGTACGCTGAGCCGCCTGTTGAATTAACTCGGCAAGGATAACAATGGCCGCAGGGTGTAACCCTAGTTCTGGTTCATCAATAATAATGGTCGATGGAGGATTGGGTTGTAATAATGCGGTTGCCAGACAAATAAAGCGTATTGAACCATCGGATAAATGATAAGGTTGCATCGGGTAGTCTGAGCCTTTCTGCGTCCAACTAATGTTAACTTCTTCTTTCTGACCGCTCTGACGCGGTTCCAGAATGAAGTTATCAAAGAAAGGTGTGACTAACCTGATGGCATTTACAATCGATTTATACTCATTTGGCGCCTCATTTTTGAGTTTTAATAAGAATGCGCCAATGTTAGAAGCATCTGTACGTAATGTTTTGTTATCCTGAATAATTTCATATTTTCGCATTCCAGCTGTCGCACTGGTATCGTGAAAATGGTAAATCTGCCAGGAAGCGATGGCATCATAGACAGGTTTTGAATACGGTGCATCAGAGGAATTGTTCTCGATTTCAGCGACCATTCTGGACCTGCCATCATCGCTATCCCCCAGTGACCACCATCCGGTAGTATCTTTTGCGTAATAGCAGGCTTCATCTTCAATTGCACAGCTATCTGCTGGCGTGGGGACTAATTTAAAGCGAAATCCTCTTTCCCCGAAGCGTGTTTCAAAATCCATTTTCTGCGTGACCTTATTGCCATTAAAGAGTAAATCGCCAGCGCCACCATTATCGCGTACATAGCGATTTAATGTACCGTCTATTAATGCCCGCAGCATTTTAAAAAAGGAGATCAAATTACTTTTACCTGCGCCGTTAGCGCCAACAATCACGTTTAAGTTTTTAAGTTCAAATTCACTCAGCTCATGGATTGATTTAAACCCTTTAATCGTGAGCTTGTCTAAAGATGTTGTCATATCTCCTCCTTTGAAATGCTTTACTTCAGTATCAGACAAGGGGGTAACTATCGATTCAATCATGCATCAACACAGTTATCGTCAATGTTAACATAACCCGCTGATAGCTGACGCACTATTCTCTGAAGCGTACCTTTCGGTGGTTATACTTATTGTTAGAGATGATGCTGAACTAACGGGTAACTAATTACTTAATTTTACTGATTATACTTACACATTCGATTATTGAATTAGATAACTCAATCAGTTAAAGTAAAAAAGCTATCGGCAAAATCCGGTAGTGAGGAATCTCAGGCCTCAAAGTTATCCACTGGTAGGAAGTTTCTACCAGTGTGTCTGTTATCGCCCCTTCAATGGCGGTTCAGACAGGGGAGGCTTTGCCTCACCGGCTGATAACTCCGGTACCTGAGAATCCCTGTTTTGAATCGCCACCAAAATAATCAACAGAAGGGGAAGCAGGTATGATTAACACTCACCAAGACTGGCACCCAGCCGAAATTATTTGTGCATTACGCAAACGTGGTACCACACTCGCCGCTTTATCCCGTGAATCGGGACTCAGTTCTTCCACACTGGCAAATACCTTATCCCGCCCGTGGCCCAAAGGGGAATGGATCATCGCAACCCGCTTGGAAATGGACCCCGCTGAAATCTGGCCCAGCCGTTATTTCGATGACTACGGTAATTTTATTGAGAGAAAAGTACGCCAACCAGTTGCAGACTGTCAGGCGGCTGATGAGTGTCAATCAGTCGATGAATATCAGCCAGTGGCTGAACAATACTCTGATATAAACCCTAACGTTTAGTGCGATAATATTTTTCAGGGTTTATTCATTATTGTTTGTTTCAGCATTTTTATTTTCAGCAAACACAGTTGAGTTGTTCATTGAATACATCACAGGGTTCCTTGCATAGTCAGGATTATTTTACGACTGAGCAGGAACCTATTTGGCATGAAAATAACTGTGTTAATCGGCTTAATCGCGGTCACACTGGCGGGATGTACCGTTCCAGTAAAGCAACCGCTACCTCAGCCTTCTCAAAATAGCTTTTCTTCCGTTACGCTGACACGAAACATCCAATCGGTTTCACCGGATATTTATCAGCAAATGCCTGAAATCGTTCGCTACGGGCGTTATTTACTGGTCAGTACCGACCCGACAGCGGTGCAGCGTGACCCACTTTCCCAGTTGATTGATATCCATATTCCAGTTTCCCAGAATCCCACTGTTGCTGATGCCATGCGTTATGCACTGCGTCAATCCGGTTACACATTGTGTGCGCCTGAAAACACCAATGAAATCTTATATCGCCAGCCGCTGCCGTCAGTACACGCACAGTTAGGCCCCGTTCGGTTGCGTACGGCATTGCAGGTGATGGCTGGTCCGGCCTGGCAACTGGAAGTGGATGAGGTACAGCGTGTGGTTTGCCACCATTTACGACAGGGCTATCAGCTTCCAGTTACGGCTAAACCCACTCAGTCGGGAGAGCGTTGATGAAATTACACCGAACAGGCCTATTGACGTGGTTACTGCTGAGCCATTCTGTGTGGGCAGCAACACCCACACCGTTAGCTTCGCAGCAGACGCACACGACAGAAAGCCAGCAGCAATCCCTGAAAAGTCAGGCTGAACAGTGGAAGTTAAGTGCCGATGAATATCAGCGTTATCAGCACCTGATGAGTGGGCCACGGAGTATCCAGTCGCCAGGGCTTGATCCGTTAACGACATTAGGTATTGAAGCCGAAAGCGATACCGAGCGCCGCCGTTATGCTGAACAGTGGGTTAAGTCAGAGTTTGCCCGTACCGAAAAAGAGCTGCGTTTCCAGCGGGAAGTGGATGCCGCCTGGCAGCGGCTGTTTCCGGATGTATTGCCGGTCAATATGGAAAAATCGCGTGCGACCAATGGTCGGCTGGCATTGTTTGTCAGAGCCAAAGATTGCCCGCAATGTGAAACCCGTTTGGCCGAAGTCCTGGCTGCAAAGCAACCCGTTGATATCTATCTGGTAGACAGCCAAAGTAATGATGACACTTTACGGCAATGGGCCAAAGATCATCATATTCCTGTGGAACGGGTACATAATCGACAAATTACACTGAATCATGATGCGGGGTATTGGTTCCGGTTTGGCAAGGGTCTGATGCCAGTATTATTACGACAGGGGGAGCAGGGATGGCATATCACGTCATTACAATGAAACGGCTGAACCTGTTGCCTATCATCGGTCTGTTATGGATTCATACTTGCCAGGCTGAACTTAACGTGATTGCCGATTTAGGCGGCAAAGATGCTTCGCCCTTTTATGAAAGCATTAATGCCCAGCCGAGTTATCGTTCTGTACAACCACAACATTTCTCGCCAGAAGTATTGGGTGAAGCGGTCATGTTGCCGGTCAAAACACCGGAACTGACACCGGGAAAGGTAACAAGCCGATCACTGCAACTACCAGGCATTGGGGCGTTATTTCTGATTGGCGATGATCCCGATTCACGTCAGTGGCTAAGCCAGCATGCAGCACGGCTTGCGCAATTGCACGCGGTGGGGCTGGTTGTTAATGTCAGTACAATAGCAGGATTACAGTCATTGCGCACCTTAGCACCGGATATCCTGTTATCGCCGGCTTCCGGTTCAGAATTGGCGAGTCGTTTGCAACTGCAACATTATCCGGTGCTGATCACTGAAAGCACACTCACACAGCAACCCTCACTATGAGCCGTCGTTATGTGGTTGAAGCCTTGCTGCGTCCGGCGGTAGAACTGAATACTGCTGTCGTTTCAGCTGTGGCGGCATTTATCTGCATCCGGGCACCGTGGGCGATTGCACTGGCACCGTCAATCAGTTATGTGATGGCCGGTGGTTTTGCAATATTGTCGATGATCCGCACATGGCAGGGCATTCAGGTTATCCGCTATCGCCGAAACCTGCGCCGTCTGCCACGCTACCTGATGAGCACAAAGCAAATTCCCGTCAGTCATCAGCGCTTGTTTCTGGGCAGGGGATTTCGCTGGCAGCAGAAGCATACCCAGCGTTTGCAGGATACGCGGCGACCAGAGGTCGAACGATTTGTGCAGCCATCCCGGTTCTATCAGCTTGCCCGGGTACTGGAACGCCGTACCGAATACCGCTGGCCTAGGTTATCAGCGTTGTTACGCAAAGATTCGCCGTTAAATCCGGTGCGACCACTGCCTCCGGTGGGCGGCAATCCTGTGATCCACGGTATTGAACCACAGGAAGCCGAGGTGTTTATGGATCTGCGCGAACGGGTCGGGCATACCTTAGTGATGGGTACTACCCGGGTGGGAAAAACCCGGCTGGCTGAATTGCTCATTATGCAGGATATTCGGCGCGGTGAGGTAGTGATTGTTTTTGATCCCAAAGGGGATGCCGACCTGTTAAGACGTATCTGGGCGGAAGCTCACCGGGCTGGACGTGGCAGTGAACTTTCCCTCTTTCATCTGGGCTGGCCGGAAATTTCGGCGCGTTATAATGCCGTCGGGCGGTTTGGCCGGGTTTCGGAAGTCGCTTCCCGTCTGGCGGGGCAATTGAGTGGTGAAGGGAACAGTGAGGCATTTCGTGAGTTTGCCTGGCGGTTTGTCAATATTGTCGCCCGCGCGTTAGTTGCACTGGGGCACCGGCCGGATTACACGCTTATCACGCGTTACGTCAATAATATCAGCGAACTGTATCAGCTCTATGCCACTAAAGTGATGGCAGACAGGCAGCCTGCGCTGCTGGAACAAATCCAACATTACCTCAGCAAGCTGAAAGAAAAAGACATCCCGCGCAATATGCAGGGACAGCCGGATGCGCTTAGACTCTGGGCGATGGAAGTCACGCTGAGTTCAGAAGCGGGTAAGCAACTCTATGACCCCATTCTGGACGGATTACGTTCTGCCGTGCGTTATGATCGTACCTATTTTGATAAAATTGTCGCCTCTCTGTTGCCCCTGCTGGAAAAACTGACCACGGGAAAAATCTCAGAACTGTTATCACCGGATTATCTCAATATGGCGGATCTGCGCCCTATCTTCGACTGGGAACAGGTGATCCGCAAGAACGGGATTGTCTATATCGGCCTGGATGCGCTGTCTGACAGCGATGTGGCCTCTGCGGTAGGAAACAGCATGTTTGCGGATTTGGTCAGTGTGGCCGGGCAGATTTATAAATACGGTATGAATGCGGGCTTGCCGGTTCGCCAGGACGGGAAGCTGGCGATTAATCTGCATTGTGATGAATTCAATGAGCTAATGGGCGATGAATTTATTCCATTGATCAATAAAGGCGGTGGTGCGGGCATGCAGGTCACGGCCTATACCCAAACTTCATCGGATATCGAAGCCCGTATCGGCAGCCCGGCTAAAACCGCGCAGGTGATCGGTAACTTCAATACCCTGATTATGCTGCGGGTACGGGATAACCGGACGGCAGAGCTGCTCACCAGCCAGTTGCCCGAAGTGGAAATCTACAGTAAAACCCTGGTCTCAGGACATGCCGATATCGCCGATGTTGAACAGGGGCAGGATTTCACCTCGTCCACGCAGGACAGGGTAGGCACAGTCAAAACGCCGCTGGTGATGCCTGCTGAGATGATTAACTTACCGAAAGGGCAGGCGTTCGCCTTACTGGAAGGCGGGCAGCTATGGAAAATTCGGATGCCCTTGCCTATAGGCGATGACGACGATGCCCTGATGCCGGCGAGTTTGCAGAAAATCGCCGAACAGATGCGACGGCACTACCGTACCAGTGAAGCCTGGTGGGAAGAGAAGGGGGTAATTTCCGGTCATGGCACAGTCAGAAAATCAATCCCGCCAACCTTCCCAACCGCCTCGTCAGCATGGTTTGCTGTATTGTGTGTTATGGGAATGGCCATGGCAAATCGCTGGGTTTATTGTGATGTCCTGGTTATTTAGTTTGTTACTGGAATATCTTGGTATGACTTTTTGCTGGCCAGAACAAGGTGCCTCTCATAGCCAGACGATGATGAAAACCGAGCTGCAATTTTTATCCACGGAATTTACCCAGAGCCTGTTGTTGTCAAATCCCGCACAAACGGTCTCTGATTGGCTGGCGCAAATCTATAACTGGCTGTTTGTGGACAGTGGTTTTATGCACTGGATACAGGGTCAGCGGCAGTATCAACTCAATAGCCGCAATGATTTTCTGCGTGAATTCAATACGGTATTACAGGGAGTATCGGGCTATTTACAGCAATATGGGCTGGCCACGGTGTTTATCACCATGGTGACGTTGATCCGAATCGCGATCCTGGTGTTATCCGTGCCGCTGTTTGTGATGGTGTTTTTAGTCGCACTGGTTGACGGATTGGGACGGCGGGATTTACGGCGTTACGGGGCAGGCTATGAATCGAGCTTTGTCTATCATCATGCCAAACGAGGAATTAAGCCTGCTTGTACCATTCCGTGTGTATTGTATTTATCCTGGCCGGATGTGGTGTATCCCACGATGATATTGTTGCCAGCGGCAATAATATTGGGCATAGTGGTGATGGTAACAACGTCGATGTTTAAAAAATATCTTTGATAAAGACGCTGAAGACGCTGGAGAGTGATCGACAAAACGGTTTTTTGTTTTGTCGAACACTGTCAGCAGACAAGCCGTGTAAGCGGCGCGTCAGAAATAATTATTGATAAACGTTTATTGCACCGAGTTTGACAGAGTCAAATTTTATAGAAGGGTCTACCCTCGAGTTTATTTTCCACTTTTCTTTTGGGCCAAGATTTAGAATATAACTTATATTGATAGCAACCAGATTTTCCCCTTCGTAAAGTTTGAAATGAACAAACACATATTTTAATATCTGATTTGTATTGTTTTGTGCGTCAGCTAATATGTATTTAACCCCATCAGATCCTTTTTCGAGACGAATATTTGTGACGGAAACTAAATCATTGGCATTGTCAACTGATGACATATTTGCCTTGACGAGCATTTCTAAGATATTTGTCATATAATTATCCTCGATATATTTGCTATGTTAAGGTCATTGTAAATATCCCATAGCTCGCCTCTATTTAATATTTCATTTTATATTGCTCATTTATTCTCTGAACATCTTTCATAATCTATACCTTTTATCTTTTAAATTGGTGCTGCTTGTTTATATTAGCGATTTTGGTCGAGTTGGTGGATGAGCTGAAGCAGTGGAATTTACGACGTTATGGCGCGGGAGATGAATCCAGTTTTGTTTACTATCACGCTAAACGGGGAATTAAACAGGTCTGTACGATACTTGTGTGTTGTATTTGTCCTAGCTGGATGTGATCTACCTTACAGTGATATTATTGCTGGCGGCGATAGTATTGGGCATGGCGGTGGTGATAACAGCGTCGATGTTTAAGAAATATATAAAGGTGCGACGTGAAGATTTATTTCAATTATAAAACAATTGGATACGTTGATTTGAAATAAATTATAAGCTTCGCCAGTTATTGTCAAACATTCAATATCAGAATGAAGATTGACCTGTTGTACGACCAACAGTAGCCCAAGAGGACAGGCATTACGGGTAACGGTTTTGTCTGAAGCTCCTCTGGAAAGTAGCCACCGTTAGGTGTGATCATCCCTGTGAGGGGGTGATTGCGATCCTCGAAGCAGCATCGGGGTAAGGCGCAAGGCTGACTGGTAGGGATAATGTAAGTGAATTGCTGATAAACATCGTTAATTTTGATGTGCCAAAGCTGCTGTCAGGCACTGACCAAAAGGGTATGTGGCTGGTTGCTCTTGTTTATAGTGGGAGCACGTCGTCATCAAAGCCACCGGTGAATAGGCAGATCCTAACCCAGTCGTGTAATTGGTGAGGAACACGGTAAGCCCGTATCGTTGCCTTCGGGGCAGGCAAACCGTAAGGAATGCTATTGACGGTGCGGGTAAAGGAGGATGGAGAAAGCGAAGGTCTGGTCGTAATAGCCAGAATACGGGTTGAAACATCACCTGACGCGAAAGTGAGCCCACTTCCATCTGGTCTTTAATCGCATGAAACCTGTAACACTCTGACGATAATGGAGGAAAGCAGCATGGTAGCGCACTCGGCAACATCAGTGTCTGCGCTTTCCCACGGTTTACTCTGCTGGCACGATATCGATTGGTGTCATGTTGAACAAACGGTGAGAGCACTACAGATCCGGATTGCGAAAGCGTGTAAGGCCAACAACTGGCGCAAAGTGAAAGCGTTGCAACGGATGTTGGTTCGCTCCCGAACCGCCAAATTTCTGGCGGTTCGGCGAGTGACTGAAAGTCGCGGCAAACGAACCCCCGGCGTTGACAGAAAATTATGGTCAACACCAGAAGCGAAGTGGAAAGCCGCCCAGACGTTAAAACGCCGGGGTTATCAGGCGAGTCCTCTTCGTCGGGTTTTCATCCCAAAATCAAAGGGTAAACATCGCCCTCTGGGCATTCCTACCCTGAAAGATCGCGCTACGCAGGCGTTGTATCTGCTGGCATTATCTCCTGTGGCAGAAACAACCGGTGATCCAAACAGCTATGGTTTCAGAGCAGAACGCTCAACGGCAGACGCAATGGCACAATTGTTTTGTTGCCTGTCGAAAAAACGTTCTCCACAATGGGTATTGGAAGCGGATATTAAAGGGTGTTTTGATCATATCAACCATGAGTGGCTGCTCGAACATATCCCTATGGATAAGAATGTGCTGTGCAACTGGTTAAAATCAGGTGTCGTGTATCAGGGGGATCTGGCAGCAACAGAGGAAGGAACCCCACAGGGTGGGATTATCTCCCCAACACTGGCGAATATGGTTCTGGATGGATTAGAAGCCTTGCTTAAGAAACACATCGGCAAGGAACGCGCCCGGATAAACAAGATCAATGTAGTGCGGTATGCAGATGACTTTGTAGTCACCTGCCGTTCGAAAGAAAGGCTGGAAGAGCAGGTTAAACCCTGGATTGAAGGCTTTCTGTCCGAACGGGGATTGACGTTGTCTAAGGAAAAAACACACATTACACATATAGATACGGGTTTTGATTTTCTGGGGTGGAATTTTCGCAAATACGACGGAAAGCTTCTGATCAAACCCGCCAAGAAGAATGTGCAAGCATTCTGTCAAAAAGTTAAGGAGACAATCACGGCCAATCGGGCGGCGAAGCAGGTGAATCTTATCCACATTCTTAACCGCCTACTGAAAGGCTGGGCACAGTACCATCAACCCGTGGTAGCCAAATCGACGCTTCATAAAGTGAATGCACAGATCTGGTTTATGCTCTGGCAATGGGCCAGACGGAGACATCAGAAGAAAGGAGCTCAATGGGTGAAAGATCGCTATTTTCACACCATAGGTAACCGGGACTGGGTCTTCGCCTCTGACGCAGAAAGTGGAACGAGGGAAGGGGTACTGTATGATATCTCAAGTATCCCGATACGACGCCATTTAAAGGTGAAGGGGAAGTACAATCCATTTGATCCGGCATGGGAACAAGAGGGTGAAATGTTGCGGACGAAACGGATGATGAATAAGCTCCGGTATCGTCGGCAAATATTCATTCTTTATCGCGAACAACAGGGACGTTGTGCGTTGTGTAAAATGCCAATCACTCAAGAAACAGGCTGGCAGGAGCACAATCTGGTGCCTCGCCATCGGGGCGGCAGAGATGTCATCGGAAACAGAGTATTACTCCATCCTTCTTGCCATAATGAGGTTCATGAGCGCGAATTTTCGGTCAACACGCTGGCCTGCTAAGCAGGTTTATAAAGGCTTGAGCCGTATGCGGTGAAAGTCGCTCGTACGGTTCTTAGAGGGCGGGTGCGTAGTAATACGTGCTCGCTACTCGACGATGTGCGCTGGATGCTGGAGTGCAAAACATTTTTTGTTTTGCACTCCAGCGTCAGCAGACAAGCCGCCCCGCGGCGCGTCAGTCTTTCAGGCTAATGCTGGTATTTTGACGGTGCATTCACCACCTGCGTCATCCATTCAAACCAGTCACACGCTTTACAGATACGGTTATCCTGCTTCGGGTCAAAATGGTAGTGATGATGCGAAATATCTTCACAATACCCGACAAACGGCTGATCGATACGGTGTAACTGAATCCTTGCGGCCTGCTCCTTAGATGCTGGAAAAAACGCGCCGCCAATTTCGGTAAACAGTTCGGTATCATCCAGCGGCGCATCACAGTGTTCGCAGTGGTTTATCCAGTGCTGCCGTTGTAGCGGCTGGCTGACGACTTTGCGAAGGCGGTGGTGAAAGCCAGGCAGCACGTTACGCATGAGGGTAGGAAGATCGGCGAGATAAAACAAGAACGCCGGTCTGTCCTGCTCGGTATAGTCAATTTCTGTGTTGGGTTCATCGTCGCTGTCCGCTTCCAGCAGCTTATGTCCGGCAGGCAGCATACAGGCCGTGACGGTGGTGTTTTCCTGACAGTGCGGGCAGGCTGTCTGAGTCTGGGCGAGATACCAGTATTCTGCATGGACATTGTAGAACGGCAGCCAGTTGATAAACGGCGTCGGGTCAATGCTGTTGTCGATATACCAGATTTGTTCGACGGCATCCCAGTGCGCACCCAGCTTCCGTGCCTGCTCGTATTCCTCATCAGGGACGCTTAAATCAATCCGCAGCATGTGTTTTCCTTCATTATTAAGTTTTGGCTGAATAAGTTAGCCAGACTATTTAGCTAATTTTCATCAAAGCATAAAGGGTTTATTGCTGATCTGCCCTAAAAAACCCCGCATCCTCGGCATCCTGAAATCCGTAACGAGGTGAATGTTTATGCACGGTTGCTTTTCCCTGTCCCGTTCTGCCTGTCTGCTGAGTCTAATCCTATTGTGTGTACCGCTTGCGCAGGCTGCCGAGAAAGACGAACTGGCGAGTGCAAAGCGTTTGATTGAGCAGGTACAGATAGCACTGGAGCGCGCAAGCCTCGCTGAAAAGCAGGCTGACATCTCAACACGTCCTCGTTATTACTTTGATTACCTCCGTATCAAAGCGGATCTCGACACCATCAAAGCCGGTATTGATCACTACCTGACCCCTTCCCGCGCCCAGCAGCAGGAATCAAACGTGTTATCCGGTCATTACCGTCAGGAACGCCCGTAATGACGGAGGCACAACGCACTGCCTTTACCGTGGCCTCGGGGCATTTTGATATCACTTTTCTGTATCTGGTTTGCGTCGGATTTTTCCTGGCCACCCTGTTTCTCTGGGCGGCCTGGGCCGCGGTGGATGTCTGGAACGGCTGGGCGAATGAAAAAGTACGTAACCAGACCATCAGCCAGTTTGCTATGCGAACCGCCATCTTACTGGTGGTTGCGGTCTGGATGTTTGCCAGCTGATGCAACGAACATAATGAACAAGGAATGGATTGAATATGAAGTCAATTTTTACTGTCTGTCGTCGTATCAGCACGAACCTGATAACCAGAATAAGCACCTTTCTTTTGCTGTTCGGTTTTTCCTGTGAATCCGCCTGGGCCGATTTGCCGGCTATCGAACCGCCAAAAAGTGGTGGCGGAGGCGGATTACTGGGACAGGTGAAAGGTTATGCCCAGGATGGCATCGTGATTGGCGGGCTGATCCTCTCAGCAGTGGCGTTCTTTAAGGTCGCTTCGGCGGCGGTTGAAACCTTTTCGGAAGTGCGGGACGGCAAAGCCACCTGGACACAGTTTGGCTCGATCATCGTGGTCGGCGTGGTGCTATTGGTTGCGGTGATTTGGCTGCTGGCGAAATCGGCCGGCATTATCTTTTGAGGTACTGCTGATGCAGACGATCCCGTTTTTACCCGATCGCTTAAATGCCGAACCGGTCGTATTTCGCGGATTCACCACACCGGAAATGGGGCTGGCCGCTTTGCTGGGGCTGGCATTCGGGTTGATGGTGAGCCTTCCTTTTATCCCGTTAGCTGGTTGGGTCATGATACCGACGGGTATGCTGTTCATGCCCTTGTTATTGATTAGTTTCGGCGGCCGCTGGCTCGCTCAGCTTAAGCGCGGCAAACCGGAACATTATCTCTGGCTGAAGCTGGAAGAGAAAAAGCGGCGAATGGGTATCGGTGATCCGGCATTGATTATTGCGGCTCAGGGCTGGTCGTTGCGTCGAAGCAGGCTGACTCATCGTAACGGGAGCCTGCGATGAGCCGATTTCGTCATGCGCTGAAAAACCGTGACCAGCATATCCTGACCCTGCGGCTTGCCTGCGGGGTGCTGATACTGGTCTTGCTGATTACGCTCACGGGCTGGATGGCCTCACCGCGTAGTCTCACCATCCATAATCCGCCGGACTTACGCAGCGGCAGCACCCGCCCGTGGTGGGAAGTGCCTGCGCCGAGTGTCTACAGTTTTGCGTTTTATCTTTTCCAGCAACTGAACGCCTGGCCGAAAAATGGGGCACAGGACTACCCGGCTAAAATTGCGGCCTTGTCGTCTTATCTGACCCCCGCCTGTCAGGATTTTTTGCAGGCGGATGCCAAAACCCGGGCCGACAGTGGTGAGCTGCTTGATCGGGTGCGGGTGGTGTATGAGATCCCCGGCCGGGGCTACGGGACGAAAAGTGTGACGGTGCGTAACCGGGATAACTGGGTGGTGCGGCTGGATTTGGTGGCTGATGAATATTATCACGCCGAATCTGTCAAACGGGCGCTGGTGCGCTATCCCCTGAAAGTGGTGCGCTGGGAGGGCGATGCGGAGCGTAATCCTTTCGGGCTGGCACTGGATTGTTACGACGGGATGCCGCAGCGTCTGGAAGCCATGCCGCAGCGTCTGGAAGCCATGCCGCAACCTGTGGAAGAGAAAAAGGGCGTGTTCCAATGAAAAGATATCAATCTTGCTCTTCTGCCTGTTTTTGGCTGGGGTTGGTCAGCCTTTTGTTGTTCAGCCTCGGGGCAAAGGCCGATGAACTGGTGAAATGGGAACGCATTCCGTTATCCATTGCCCTCAAAGTAGGACAGGAGCGGATTATTTTCGCAGACAGAAATGTCCGTGTTGGTTTGTCTCCGTCACTCAGCGATAAACTGCGGGTGCAGAGCGCAGGCGGGGCGATTTACCTGAAAGCCAGCCAATCTTTTCCGTCTACCCGTCTGCAATTGCAGGACAGTGAAAACGGCGAAATTATCTTACTGGATATTACCGCCACCAAAATGGGGTCAACGGAACCCGTCCGCATTCTTTATCCGGATGAAAAAAATTCTGCTCCAAAAGAGGGGTCACCGCATCAGAGAAAATCAGCACGTTCGGCTCCCGCGCCTGTGATATTAACCCGCTATGCCGCTCAGCAGCTTTATGCCCCGCTGCGTACCGTCGAGCCGGTTACGGGGATCCACCCGGTCAATCTGCATTTACCCGGATCCATCACGACACTCTACCCTTCAGAACCGATTGCGGTTTCCCCGCTGGTCGGCTGGGGTGTGCAAAATTACACAGTGGTAGCCCTGAAACTGCGTAATACGGCTAAACGCAACATCACGCTCGACCCACGGGCTTTGCAGGGGCAGTTTGTGGCAGCGACGTTTCAGCATCGCTGGCTGGGCAAAGCAGGGACACCGGAAGATACCACAGTGCTGTATCTTGTGATCCGAGGACAGCCGGATAATGCCTTTATCCCTGAGCCGGTAACGGTGAAACCGGGAGGCCGTCATGCAGGTTAAATCCAACAGTCTGGTGAAAATCCTGGTGCCGGTGGTGCTGATGGTCGGCGGGTTTATCGGCATCAAAAGTTGCAGCTCAACAGACAGTACCGCACCCAACACACCCCAGAATAATGTTCTGTCCACGTTGTCACCGGAGGAGTTACAGGCGCTGGGTGTCGGCGGTGATACGCCGGAAGATACCTTGCGTACGCTGGTGGGAACACTCAATAAAGTGCGGTCAGAGCAGCAACGCTTAGGTCAGCAGAATGCCGATATCCTGAAAGAAAATGACCAGTTAAAAAATCAGCGTCAGGATGTCGCCGGTCAGATAGACGCAGCGGTGGCAGCTATCCGGCAGGACGATGAACAGCGCCGGCGTGAATTACAGGATGAACAGCAGGGATTGCTGGCACAGATTGATTTACTGACAGAACGGCTGAATTCAACGCCTTTGTCTGCGCCGGACAGTCCGATACCACTTGGGTCGGGAAGTATTCCGTATTCTGCCAATTCAGGCACAGGGCAGAATGAACTTATCTGGATAACACCCGCCGATGAAAAGCCCGCAGACATACAAACCCCCGGCAGTGGAAAAGCCACGGCGCAGTTCCCGGCCTCTTTTTTAAGTGAACAACCTGCTACCGGGCAAAATAAACCCCAAAGCCCATCGCTTCAAAACCCATCAAAGGAAGAAAATGAACAGCCAATCTATACCCTGCCTGAAAATGCCACGTTAGTCGGTAGTCAGGCCATGACCGCATTATTAGGCCGTGTCCCTGTAAATGGGACAGTGACCGACCCTTATCCTTTCAAAATTCTTATCGGTAAAGACAACCTGACGGCCAACGGCATTGAACTGCCGGAGGTGGAAGGGGCGGTGGTGTCCGGCTCGGCCAGTGGTGACTGGACACTCTCCTGCGTGCGTGGTCAGGTTAATTCCATCACGGTTGTCTTTCAGGACGGCACGGTGCGTACCTTGCCGGGGGCAGGGCAAAACACCCACGGCAGTGCGAACGGCATCGGCTGGCTGTCCGATGAAAACGGCATTCCCTGTATCAGCGGTGAACGCAAATCCAACGCCGCCACTTATCTGCCGACATTGTTTGCGCTCTCGGCCATGAATTCGGCCGGCGATGCCCTGAGTGAAAGTCAGCGTACCGCCCAGACCAACGGCACAGGCGGTATCACGACCGCGTTAACGGGCAATGCCGGACAGGCCGCATTAGGCAAAGCGATGTCAGGTGGCATGAATGACATGAGTGAATGGCTCAAACAGCGCTACAACCAGACGTTTGATGCGGTTTACGTCCCGCCCGGTGCCCGTGTTGTGGTGCATATCACACAACGCCTGGCGATTGATTATGAAACGGAAGGACGTAAGGTGCGCTACGGCGTGAGTGAGCCAGCCCAACGTGATAATCAGGAAGCATTAGATTAATGGAAAAGACCCCTTCTCAGTGGATATTCAGTGCGGGTTCCCCGTATTGCCTGCAAGTGTCGGTGATGTCACTGACTGAACCCGCACGGGTGCAGCTTTACTGGCGTGCGGTGCGCAAAAAAGAGTGTCGGTTGTATCTCTCAACCGACAGAAAATGTCAGCCGTTGAGTGACGGTGATTTTACTGTCTTCCGCCTGACCGAAACCCAGTGGCAGGCAGTGGTTGACGGTAAAGTCAGCATGGCGCCTGAACAGTGGGTACCTTTGCCTTTTACCTTATCAGAGCTGGCGGTACACCCGGAATTTGCCACGTTTACCGTCCTTGGCACCCCGGAGGCTGCCGTATGCGGAAAATAAAATATTATTGGCTATTGGGGTTGGCAGGGCTATTAGTCGGATGTACCACTTCGAAAGACGCCTTACTCCCTGCCGGAAAGCAGACAGTACTGGCAATGTGGCAGGGGAATAAGGCAGGTCATGCCACCGAATCGGCAAGGGAAACACTGCGCCGTTCTTTAACTGTATCTGAACGGCTCAGGGCACTGGAAGAACCTTATCATTACAGCCGTTCGGCAGCGCAGGAAATCAGCCAGCAATTTCCCCGCTTACCCAATCCCGATATGGTGATGTATGTTTTTCCGCATCTGGTCGCTGGCAATACGCCGATACCGGGTTACAGTACAGTATTCCCGTTTTATCAGCAGGTACAGTATGCCCTGCCGGGTGAACGCACGGAGGCACTGTAATGGAAAAACTCAAGGCACTGAACCGCCCCGGCAAGCTGTGTGAAGCGGATGAAGCCGCCATTTATCAGGCCAATCCTTCTATTATTGATTACCTGCCCTGGGTGGAATATCTGGAAAAAGAACAATGCCTGCTGCTGGATGACGGGATTTCCGTCGGCGCGGTCTATCAGATTGAATCCATTGCTACCGAAGGCCGTCCCGCTGAGCGGTTGACTGAAATCCGGGATCAACTGGAAGATGCGATCCAGGACAGTCTGGAAGAAGATGATATTTCGCCGTGGGTGGTGCAGTTTTTTTGTCAGGATGAAGATGATCCTGCTGACTATCTCAACACCTTGCGGGGCTATGTGAAACCCTGGGCACAGGGAACACTGTTTACTGACGCCTTTCTGGCGGAATCTGAGCATCACCTGAACAGCATTGCCCGGCCTGACGGGATATTTCAGGACAGCTTAATCACCGGGCAACCGTGGCGGGGCCAGCAGCGCCAGACCCGCATGGTGGTTTACCGGTGGCTGCCTGACGGGCGCAGATCCCCTGTCAACCATCTGACCTTATCGGCGGTGGCTGCGCTCAATCAGGTCTGCGAGCGGCTGGTTTCATCACTGGCTTCTGCCGGTGTGATTGCCCGCCGACAACATGGCGGGCAGATCCACCGTTGGTTGCTGCGTCATTTTAATCCGGTGCCGGATTGGGGGATGGCAAAAGCCGATTTTTACCGTACCGTCAGTTATGAAGCCCCTACACAATCGGATCTCCCCGTCAGTAATGACTTTGCCGAAAGCCTGTGGTTCACCCCGCCGGTGTCTGATCCCGACGCGGGCGTCTGGTGGTTTGACGGGTTGCCGCATAAAGCGGTGCTGGTTGAGCGTCTGCGCCGTCCGCCGGAACCGGGAACACTGACAGGCGAAGTGAAACGGGGCGACAATATCAATGCCCTGATGGACATGATGCCGGCAGGGACGGTGGTTTCGCTGACCATTGTGGCGCAGGCACAGGACAGACTGGAAGAGGACTTTACCCGGCTGTCGAAAAATGCGGTGGGAGAAAATACTGAATCGCTGCGCGTCCGGCAGGATGTGCAGGAAGTGAAGGAACTTCTGGGGCGGCGGCATAAATTGTACCGCAGTGCGCTGGCCTTTCTGGTGAGGGGCAAGGATCTGGATGATATAAACCACCGGGTGCATCAATTATCCTCCACCCTGCTGACAGCAGGATTACAGCCCGTCCGGCCGGAATTCAGTGTGTCACCGCTGAATGCCTACTTACGGGCACTGCCGATGTGCTTTAACCCGCAGAAAGACAAAAAACACTGGTACAGCCGCCTGACCTGGGTACAGCATCTGGCCGGGTTATTGCCGGTGACAGGCCGTTCGACCGGCACCGGGCATCCGGGGTTCAGTTTCTTTAACCGGGGCGGGGCACTGCTGACCTTTGATCCGATGAACAAACAGGATCGCACCCAGAATGCCCATTTACTGCTGTTTGGTCCGACCGGCGCGGGGAAATCCGCCACACTGTGCGCCTCGTTGATCCAGTTAATGGCAGTACACCGGCCGCGTCTGTTTATTGTGGAGGCGGGAAACAGTTTTGGCTTGCTGGCCGATTACTATGAAAGTCTGGGGCTGACGGTCAATAAAATCGGTATCAGACCGGGTTGTGGCGTCAGTCTGGCACTGTTTGCCGATGCCCATCAACTGCTGCAACTCAGTCCTGAGCAATTGCGCATTAACGAAGCTGATATTCCTGATACCGATGAACAACAGGAAGAGGAAGCTGATGAACAGCGCGATATTCTGGGCGAAATGGAAATTGCCGCCCGACTGATGATCACCGGCGGTGAGAAAAGAGAGGAAGAGCGTCTGACCCGCTCTGATCGGGGTTTAATTCGTGAGGCCATTATGCAGGCGGCACAGACCAGCTTTGACGAGTCCGGCCAGATGGTGGCGTCAGACTTACAAAATGCGCTTTATGCCATCGCCCGTCATCACCAGCAGGATGAGCACGGTCAGCCTTTAATTACTGCACACCGGCGGGCACGGGCGGATGAAATGGCCAGCGCCATGTCGATGTTTACACAGGGGTTTGAGGGAGAATTATTTAACCGTCCCGGTACGCCGTGGCCGGAAGTGGATGTCACCTTGATTGATTTGGGGACACTGGCGCGGGAGAATTACTCGGCGCAGATGGCACTGGCGATGGTCTCGCTGATTAACAAAGTCAATAACCTGGCTGAACGGGATCAATATCAGGATCGCGAACTGCAACTGGTGATTGATGAAGGGCATATCACCACCACCAATCCACTGTTATCACCCTATATGACTAAAGTGGTCAAAATGTGGCGTAAACTCGGCGCCTGGCTGTGGCTCGCCACACAAAACTTAGCGGACTATCCTGACACCGCCGAAAAGATGCTGAATATGGCCGAATGGTGGCTGTGTCTGACCATGCCACCCGATGAGGTGGAGCAAATCGCCCGCTTTAAGAAGCTGACTGAAGAGCAGAAAGCGGTGCTGCTCTCTGCCAGTAAATTACCCCGTTGTTATACCGAAGGCGTGGTGCTGGCAAAGAAAATCGAAGCCTTATTCCGGGTTGTACCCCCGAGCCTGTATCTGGCGCTGGGCATGACAGAAAAAGAAGAAAAAGCCGAACGGCGGGCATTGATGCGGGAACATCAGTGCAGTGAACTGGAAGCTGCGGTATGGGTGGCCAGAAAAATGGATGTTACGCGGGGATTGAAGGTTAATTCTGTAGAACACTGAACATTACATTTAGCTCATTGAGTAATAATGCCAATGGTGGCAGGTTGATGCGCTATCCCAGCACGATGGCCGGGATAGCGTTCAGGTTAGTCTTCGTATTTGAAGTCGACATTGAGCTTCATTTTTTCCACATCCACGGTCACTATACAGCCTGACCAATGCGGCGGTTGCTTCAAATGGATGTTTTCTACAAAAAATTGCCTGAGTGAAACTAACAATTCTCTAATTCTTTCATTTGTTAACCCATCGTTCTCTTGAGGGGAAAACCAATTCATCTCATCAGCTGAGTTAATATAATCATATTTAAACTGACAGCAATCTCCCTCAGGAGATAATTCTGTATCCATTATGATTTTTTTTGCATCATCAGGCGCTGAATTGTATAGTAACTGACCTATTTCAGCATATATTTTATCGTCTAAACTCATCATTTACCTTTTGCTGTCTGTATTTAAGGAATAACTTTATGCGATGGATGGAAGTGTTTTCAGATCAATCTTCGTATTTGAATTCTATATTAATTTTCATCTTCTTAAGATCAACAGTGACCAAACAGCCAGACCATGAGGGATGATCATTAGTCAGGTTATTTTCTACGTAGTATTTACGCAGCATTGCTAAATTTTCTATAAGCTCTCTATCTGTTTTTGGTGATGGGGGTAAATACCACTTTTTACACCCACTTTCATCAATATAGTCATATAGAAACTTCACATGATCATTTCCGGGAGATAACTCTGCATCCAGTAAAATCGTCTGTGCATCATCAGGAGCCGCTTCATATAATATACGACCAATTTCTGAATAAAGTTCATCATCATTTATCATTATTGACTTCCTGATACATTTCTAAACTATTCATTAATTATCTCCTTGTTTATAATTATGTAATTTTTACAATGAGAAAAAGAATTAAACGCAGTAGCTGAGCTGTTTTTTCGGCATGTTACCTTTTTCATCATCAATGAAAAGGGTAACAGTCAGTGTTGCAAAAATTCCAATTCTCTCTGTCCAATAACGCGAATTTTCTGATTATCGGCCTGTTGAGTCTATTGCTTAGTTTTCAGGGGCAGGCCACGTCAGAACAGAAAAACGAAGGTAATCTTTCTGCCCACAAACTGGCTGACATCGCCTCACAATTAGGGCAGCAACTTCACCAATCGCAATCCCCCACCGACGCCGCACAATCAATCGCTGCTCAGCAGCTGTCATCGGCAGTCACTGCCACATTAACCCCGTGGCTCAACCAATTAGGCAATGCCCGGATATCACTCCCTTTTGATCACGCTTTTTCGTTAAAAGAAGCCGTGCTGGATTGGATGCTGCCGTGGTATACCACCCCGGGCTATACCGCATTCAGCCAGTGGGGAGTTAAAGCCGGGCACGGTCAGACGACCACCCATCTTGGTATGGGATACCGCTATCTGGCTGATAACTGGCTCTGGGGGGCTAATACGTTCTGGGATGCTGAGTGGCCAGCTCAACATCATCGCTACAGTATCGGGGCAGAAGCGTGGCGCGATAACTTCAAACTCTCTGCCAACCTTTACCGGCGCTTATCCGGCTGGAAAACGTCCCGAAAAGTCACCGATTATGATGCGCGTCCCGCCAATGGCTGGGATATCCGGGTAGAAGGCGGGTTACCCGTGTTGCCGCACTGGGGCGGGCAGGTGGTGTTTGAACAATACTACGGGCAGCAAGTGGATTTATTCGGTGACAGCAGACGTCAGTACAACCCCTACAGCCTGACGGCCGGGCTGACATACACGCCGGTGCCGTTAGTTACATTGGGCGCGGATTTTCGGCACGGGAAGCAGGATCACCGGGATAACCGTTTTACGCTGGCACTTAATTACCAGCTGGGCGTCCCCCTGGCACAACAGCTTGATCCCAACGCAGTCGCGCCGTTACGCAGCCTGACATTCAGACGGACAGATTTTGTCAACCGGGAGCATAATATGGTGCTGGACTACCGCAAGCAGACGCTGATAACATTGGACTTTCCCGTTCAGCTTAAAGGCGATGCAGGCAAAATCATCACCTTTACGCCACGAATTACCTCCAAATATCCCCTTGCGCGTTTAGAACTCCGGGCTGATGAATTACAGCAAGCGGGCGGTAAAATTATTCACCAGACGCCTGACAAAGTTAGGCTGCTTTTGCCAAAAGCAGCCGATAAAATAATCCGGCTTTCCGGTATTGCCATTGACAGGCACGGCAATCGTTCCCGGCCATCGGAAACCACCCTTTTTATCCAGCCGACGGAAACCCATGTGCAGGTTACCGCAAACCGGACGCAGGCAAGGGCGGACGGTCAGGACAGTGTGATGTATACCGTGATGGTGAAAGATCGTGACGGTGAACCTGTTCCCGATCAAACGGTGAGCTGGTCAAGTGACAAAGGCAAACTTTCACAAACCACACAGAAAACCGATGCACAGGGACTGGCGGCGGTGTTGTTGAGCAGCCATTATGATGGGGAGCATAGCGTACAGGTCTCGGTCGGTGATAATGTCACCGTGGCCCTGCCGGTGCACTTCAGCGCGGTATTGAAACTTGTTATCACCGCAGACAAAACACAGGTCAGAGCCAATGGTCAGGATGCAGTGACGTTTACCGTCACCGTAAAGGGTGCTGCTGGCGTTCCCGTTCCTCAACAGTCCGTTAAGTGGCAAACCAGCCGGGGCAAGTTCCTGACCTTGTCGTCAACAACCAATAATCACGGGCAGGCCACCGCCGCATTAGTCAGTTTACCCTCTGGTATCGCAGAGGTGTCGGTGACTATCGGTGAAGAAACGCTTATGGCATCACCGGTTGAATTTTTACCTGCACTGACCCACACGTTGACCTGTGACAAAAGTACGGCCATTGCTGATGGACAGGACAGTGTGCTTTGCACGGTTGACGTGCGTGATGCGGCTGACCAGCCGATGGTGGGGAGGGAAATCGTGTGGTCAACAGATCATGGACAGATTGGCGATGAACAGGTTATCACCGACAGCAGGGGAAAAGCCCGGGCACGGGTTATCAGCCGGAAAGCCGGTGTCGCCCGTGTCCGCGCTGACATATCAGGTACCATCATCACGGCGGACGGGGTCACGTTTAAACGTCAGTTGCAATCCGTTATCATCGCGGATAAAACCCACGCCAACGGAAACGGGCAGGAAGCTATCGTGCTGACCGCGATTGTTGAAGATGCGCTGGGGTTACCGGTTGAAAACCAGGCTGTCATCTGGCACACCGACAGCGGTGTCCTGTCATCAGCAGAGACCCGAACCGACTCGCAAGGGGTGACACAAATTCAACTGACCAGCACTGTTGCCGGTGAACATCGGGTATGGATTCAGGTTGATGATAAGACGGTGACTGCCCCGGCGCTCTGGTTTGATGACGTGCTGACATCAACCCTGCATGCAGATAAAACCCGCATGATTGCCAATGGTCAGGATAGCGTCATATTGACCGTGACGGTGAAAAACCTGACCGGACAACCCGCCGTCGGTATCCCTGTCTGGTGGCGCTCGGACAACGGTCACTTTACAGACGCTCAGATTGAAACCGATGAAAACGGTGAAGCCCGTGCGACACTGAGCAGCCAGAAGGCAGGCACAGCTTCAGTAACAACCATTATTGATGACCAGGAAGTTATCTCGCCAACGGTGGAATTTATCCCGCCATTACGTATTGCCGATACCGTTGCCGTTGACAGTCAGGGCGGTAATGCCAACCAGAAATCCTTTGGCACCCGGGGGCCTTCAGTTTTCTGGCGTGGCGCGAAATTCCGCATCATCATCGCCGATAATACAGGCCGGGTGAACTGGCAGAGTGATTCTCCGGCAGTCACGGTATCCGGTGATACGGTGGTCGTACAGCAACGTCCTGATGGTGTGAGACTGACAGGTACCGATGAAGCAGGGCAGCAGGTGGTACTGACCTTAACAAGCGATACCTGGTTCGAGCGTTCAGGCATAACGAAAGATTTTTATTTTAATGCAACGCAAATTTGCCAATCACTCGGCAGCCAGATTGCGCCCAAATATGCACTTGAACGGCTTTATGAAGAATGGGGAAATTTTTATCACTATGAAGGCTGGGTGAGGGAATTTTATGTGGTTTCCACGGATTATCTTTCTGCCAGTTCTGGTTCAATGGATGCGCAGACAAAATGGGCATTCTGGGCAGAATCGGATAGCTGGATGCGAAATGCCTGGCATCGGCTGGCATTTGCGTGTGGTGGGTAGCATTTATCTATTATAGATGAGGCAGGTGGCTGTATTAAGCAGCCACATATCGACAATACCTTCATAATCATCGGGAGTTACTATACTGAATAAACCATTCTGATAGTTGTTCTAACCTTCAAATTTTCAATAATTAAGTAAATTATCAGGTAGCCTACCTCTCCATTTTTCTATTGCTCCAAAGGGTACTGTTATATGCTGAGTAGCCTCTCCAAATTCTTCAATAAAGTAACCGAAATTATCATCACGCATTATTTTTCCCCTTACCCCGACATAATTCTAACATAAGAAAATAAGTGGCTTTTTATACAGCCACCTTAGTCAATAGATAAATATCAGCGAAATAGAAAATCAAATTTCAAATATATCAGGATCATCGAATTGGCGAAGAATATCGAGGTGGATGTGCATATCTAATTTCCTGACATTTTCAAGTTTGATTTCGCCGCCTAAAACAATGGCGGGTTCAAAACCAAATATTTCGTGCTCTCCTAATAGGCCGTATTTTTCTACGGATTTGGAAAAAATACCTGTTTTTGCGCTGCCTTTTAAATCAATATCGTCGATTGATTTCACAGCAAAAAAAGAAGATATATCGTGATCTAATTCTTTCTTTTCTTTTTTATAAGCTCTTTGGGGAGAATAAAAAAAGGTATTAAAAACACAATCAAGTGTTAAATTAATTCCGGTTTGTTCGCCGCAGAGGTAAAGTTTACCAAAACCACTTCTGGCGATGACGTGGTAAGAGTCCATTGATTCGAAAGGGGTATCTTCTAACCACATATCAACAATATCTTCATAATCGTCAGGATTGACAATACTAAACATACCATCTTGATAACTATTCCATCCTTCATGTTTCCAGTAATACAATAATTGTCCCGGAAGTTTTCCCACCCATTTATCTATAGATTCAGATGGTACAGGCCTATGTTGGGTTGCTTCTCCCAAATCGTCAATGAAGCATTCAAAAAATTCATCTCGCATTATTTTTTCCCCTTACCCCGACATAACTCTAATTGAACGTTCATTTTAGCGTCACCTAACCCGCTGTCAATTGCCTCTTTAGCAGCATTATCTAATGATTTTATTCGTTTTCCTCTCCAGCTACCTCCTATGGCACTGTTAATTCCAGTATCACCCATCTTCTTAGGTGCATATTGACCATAACCACCTGCAACCATGTCTGGTTCGTGCAGTGCAGCCAATCCATCGAATATCTCGTCTGCTTTGTTTTGTGATATTATTTTAGCTTCTTTTACTGAGGTTCCTTTTTTTATCTGGCTGTTAAATATATTTATTTTTATTTCACCTTTCGCACTGTCTCTAAAGTCTTCCTGTGCTTTCCCTGCCAAGCTATTCCGCTTATTCTTCTTATAAGCATCCCGTGCAATTTTAAACTCTTCAGGCGACATATTATTAATGGCATCCTGCTGTCTGCGCAGTTGTGCAGAATATTCTTTCAGGAATGCCTGACGTTCTTTCTCTGTTTTTAATCGCTTATAGCGTTTGCTGTTATAAGGATTAAAACACGGAACTTTAGTTAGTTTAGCCCCCTTAACTTTCCCGCCTTTTTTTTCTGGCTCGTTAGGCTTGCCTGCGCTCTCCTTCGGTTTTTCAACCTTATTCACTGTTTTTTTCTTTCCCTCTTTGGCGGTCACTTTTTCAATTGCTTTACCTATATTCTTAACGCCCCCGACTATGCCTTTAACGACACCTTTAACCGCTCCTTTCGGGTTCAGATCAGCCAGTACCGCACCGAGTTCCTGCTCCGGATTGTCTAATGTCACCCTGAGTTCATCAAGATTACCGGTGGCTGCTCTTCCTCTGGCCTCTTCAGCGGCTTCCGATAACACCTTTGCCTGCCCTTTATTGCCAAAAATATCATGCCACCTTGCCGCGTCTTCCATGGCACGTGCCGCCTCCAGTTGGGCAGCCGGATACGCAAGTTCCGCGATATCAACCCCAAAATTCCAGGTATCTTTTGCCGCGCCTTTACCCATTTCAGCAGCGCTTTTCCCTGCCTCAACAACCACGTTTTTCGCGCTGTCATACACCTGACTGGCGAAATTTTTTTCGTTCTGTGGGCCGGGCTTGAGTATCGGACTTGCTTCACCGGGCGCTTTCGTGACCTGAGGCGGTTGTCCGACAATTTCACCTATCGTGTTGCCTTCCCCCGTCGGGGCATCATTGCGCGCCTTTTGTTCCAGCAAGGGTTTATCACTCACCGTGGGCGGTGTTTTTTTGGTTTTTTTGCCATAACCGTCTCCTTATGCGCCGTTCATCCAGAATTTGTCACCGTGCCGCAGCAGAAGTTTATTGCCTGCCCGGACACTTTTTGAGTGCTCTTTAGGATGGCACTTGCCTCCCACGGTGCCGCTTTTGATGCCATTGGCGACGCCGGGCTGGTCGCCCAGTGTCTGCGGCACAAAACTTTGTGCGAAAACCACCATGGGTTTGCCGTTTGCCCGCACGGATTTGACCGGCACAGAGCTTTCCGCCAGTTTGGCCACCACCGGATAGGGAATGGGCGGCGTTGATGCACCCATCGGCGTTTTGCACACATCCGGCACAATGCTGACGACCATCCATTGCGTTGCTGTTCGGGCGAAATAGTTATCAGCCATAGTGCAACTCCTTGCCATCGCCTAAATCGACCCTGACCAGGGGAGCATCCGGATTCATCTCAAACCGGGCTTCCATCAACCGGATGGACTCGTCCATTTCAGCGTGGTAACGATAGGTCATGGAAAGTGTGAGCGCTTCGTTGTCGATAATTAAGGTATCCGGATACATCAGATCAGGTAACATTTCGCCATTCAGCATTCACAGCAGAATATGGTTTGATGACGTGCTGACATCAAACCTGTGTGCAGATAAAACCCGCATTATTGCCAATGGCCAGGATAGCGTCACATTAACGGTGACGGTGAAAAACCTGACCGGACAGCCCGCTGCCGGTATTCCTATCTGGTGGCGTTCAGATAACGGTCACTTTGCAGACGCTCAGATTGAAACCGATGAAAATGGAGAAGCCCGCGCGGCACTGATCAGCCAGAAGGCAGGCACAGCTTCAATAACAGCCATTATTAATGACTAGGAGGTTATCTCACCAACGGTGGAATTTATCCCGCCATTACGTGTTGCCGATACCGTCGCCGTTGACAGTCAGGGCGGTAATGCCAACCTGAAATTCTTTGGTACCCGTGGACCTTCAGTTTTCTGGAGTGGGGCGAAATTTCGCATTATCACCGCAGATAATACGGGCAGAGTGACTCCCCTGCGATCACTGTATCCGGTGATCGTACAGCAACGTTCTGATGGTGTGAGACTGACGGGAAACGATGAAGCAGGACAACAGGTGGTACTGACCTTCCGCTAGCTACCATATCTGGTTCATGTAACGTAGATACATCTTAATCCGTGTTCGGAAGTTATCGGTAATTGTCAATATCGTTACCAGCATGTGTGACTCCTACCTGATTTTTTTAATCTATTTTTTGAGTAGGCAAACAAATTTTAATAAAAAATTCGCTTTGTAAAAAGCTTACTATAATTATGTCACATAGTAAGCTTTTTTTGATTATATTTAGTATGGGTCATAGAGATTGAATTTATGAGTTTTTGGAATATGTCCATTCATAATATCTGCTTTATCTTTTCATTTTATTGATGCGAAATGTCTTATAACATGTTAGTTACATATTATGTTGCCTTGTATTTTCATATATGATAAATCTGTAACTGCATGGTATTAACTAACTATGGTGGTATTAACAACAAGGGGATATATAAATCATGAATGTTCATTTTGAGTCGGTGTTTTCAATTGTAAAAAACTCGATTGTATTGTCATTTATATTTTTTGTAGTAGCATGTTTATATATAAGAATTAAATCAAGGTCAGGATTTTCTATATTTAATAGATTGTGGTTGTTTGTTATTAAACATAAAGAGAGATCTGAAAATAACCTGATTAATAAAATAATTGAGATAGAGGAATTTAATTTTTTCTATAATACAAATGCTGTATCTATAAATCAAAAAGAAAAGTTTGAATCTTGGATAGATAAATATGAATTGGATTTCAAAATTATATCAAAGCTTGGAAGTAATCTAGATATAGAAAGATTAAAAATAAAAAAGGTTGAGAAATTTCACCCAGTTATCATTTTTTTATTTTTATTCTCTATTTTTATATGGTTACTAATATTTCTGACTATAGCATTAAAACCAGCTGGTTTGATAAAAATAAATGATGACGGGTGGTTTTGGTTTAATAAAAATGAAGCTATAGAATATAGTTTATTTGCCAAAAGAAAAAACGTATGGATTGTTACTCCTGAAACGTGTAGCCAAAAGGATTTAATATTGAATAAGGTCACTACTGAAACAATAAATGTAATATGTGATTCTTTTTATAGTGAAAAACCTTTGAAATATATAGATAGATTAATAAAGGAACAAAGATGGTTATTTGGTATAACGACAGCGTTTTTGTTTGTATTTATTTTGTATTTAATAAAAAATATCCAGTCTTTACTGTCTACGTATGATGCAAGGAAAATGATTTTATTAAAAATAAAGAAATACAGAAAAAAATAAGATAATATAGTCATTAAATTATTTGATTAAATCAGTGGCAGTTTAGACCCAAAGATGATACGGTTTTAACCCGTATCATCTTTGGGTCTATGACGATGTCGATTACAGCTGGATTAATATTTATATTTGTGTAATGCTATTCAAGTGGCTGTATAAACAGTCATTTGAAGAAGGAAATTAATTATATATGATGGTATGACTAAAATTCATGTATATCAGGTTCAATCAGGTTCAGAAAATTGTCGAAAAATATCCAAATGAATATGTATATTCAATTTTATCACATTTTCAAGTTTAATTTCATCAATTAAGACAATGGCGGGTTCAAAACCAAATATTTCATATTCATTCAATAGACCATAATTTTCTATGGCTTTTGAAAAAACACCTGTTTTTGATTCTCCGGTTAGGTCAAGTGAATCTGTATTTTTACTTGAGAAAGAAGTGGAAATATCAAAATCCAACTCTTTTTTTATTTTCTTGGAAGAGTCTTCTTTATCATAGAAAATAGTATTAAAGATATATTATATTGATAATATTTTGTCAGTCTTTGTCCACAGGGATAAAGCTCACCAAAACCGCTTCTGGCGATAACATGATATGAATCCATTGACTCAAAGGGTGTGTATTCCAGCCACATATCAACAATATCTTCATAATCGTCAGGATGTACAATACTGAATAAGCCATTTTGATAATTGTTCCAGCCTTCTATTTTCCAGTAATACAATAGCTGTCTGGGTAACTTTTCCAGCCATTTCTCTATAGATTCGGTAGGTACAAATCTATGTTGAGTTGCTTCTCCCTATTTCTTTATAAAATACTCAAAATCTTTATCACGCATTAATCATTCCTCTTCTTACGTTTTCGGGGCTTTTTTTTATTGTCTCGGCACACTTCTAATTGAACGTTCATTATGATCTGAGTTGTATCGTTCTCAAGTTAGACGAAATAAAGCAAGCTACAATGAGAGTTAAGCGGAGAGTCAGGCTAACTTCCGCTTGTGTAATTTTATGTTAATGTCAGGCACGCAGTTTATTCTGACTGGCAATCAGTTTTGCCCCGCAGGCTGTACTCATACCTTCCAAGGCAATCTGTTTGCCCTGATACTTTAAAGAATCGCTCCCCTCTACTATCGGAAATGTATCTTCACATTTTGGGCAAGTAACTAAATCACCTTTGCCTGCAATAGGAATGCCCTGATAAACATAACCATCAATGGCGGTGATCACTTTACCACCATGATCGGTTGTATCGTTTAACAGGATAACTGGTTTATTTGACATATTTATTTCTCCGCAATTTTCTACAATATTTCTATGTTATTGAAGAAATATTTTAAAATAATATTTAGTTTTCTTTTCCATTTCTATGATTAGTAAATCAATATCAGAATAATATTGATTGAATAACCTTATATTTAAGTGAGACAAGAAAATATCCTGATCAAACTTATGCCCTAATAAAAACATTATTAAGGTTAAAAACGCCGAGAAATTAGCATTTTTTATGCCATACTGATTCGATTTTTCAACGCCAAATTGGATAAGTTTTTTAATATCATTCTGTTTAATATATTGATATTTTTGCGGATACAGAGATTTCAACAACGCATCTACATTACTTTCATAGGTATTCCATTGAACATTTAAGCGTTCAATATTGATATTTTGAAATTTAAGTATACTGGTTTTCAGGTATTCATCTTGTTCGCCATGTACTTCATTCAAATATCGAGTGACTTCATGATAAAGCAGACTTGTCTTTTCTAATTGCCCAAGATGGGAGTGATTATCAAGGATTGTTTTTATCCATGTGTATTGCGGGTCAGCCTGAAATTCCGTACCAAACAAAATAAGCATATCAATATAAAACTGAACGGCACCACGTTGATCAAATCTATCGTTTTTAGATTTTTCTACTGCGTTTTCCAGTGCTGTTCTTAAGCCATCTTTACCTAATTTTATTTCAAGATAGGGATAAGATTCATTACAATGTTTTACCAATTCATCAATATAAGCATTGAATGAATGTTTTTTTAGAATATTCCATTGGTCTTCATTAAATTCTATTGTCATAGTTATGATATCTCCGATCATAAAAGCTAATACTTATAGCCGCTGGTAAAATATATTTTTCATCATATTGAAAATACCAGCAACTATAGTTTTTAAAATTTATTGTTTGTATGAATCAATTTTTCCTACAAGATAATCTCTGTATGTCATGATATCTTTATTGTACTTATGCCATTCACCTTCCCTGTAAACAGAATCGTAATGATCGTATACATACTCATTTTCATATATCCTTCTCATCACTAATAGTTCATATTTTTTTTCTTTATAAGGAAATTTAATTAAAAAGAAATCTAACACTGGTTTCAATGATTCTTTGTCAAACTTTGTGTATATATATTCATAGTTCATTTTATCTTGCATTAAATGTAAGAATTTTATAGCTTCCATATCTTTCAATACATTGAGTTCAGAGAATTTTCTTGAACTATCAATTTCATCCTGTAATGTCATTGTGATATTCAGAGTATTCAGATTTTTAATAGGTATAAATTTATTATTAATTAGATAGGTATCATGGACTTTAATATATTGTGATGATTTTAGCCATTCACTGGCATCGAACCAAACTTTTTTGCTAGGAAATTCAGACGAATTCTCATCATATGAAGTAACCCTAACATACATCTGATATTTTTGTATATACATATGATAACCCCCTAAAAAAAATAAAATTAAGACTACTACAATAGACACTATTGTGATGATTTTTTGTTTTAGCAAACTCATAAAGTCCACTCTATTGGTTTATAATCTTGTAGACCATTTTTCAATCCTTTTGGTGAATCTCCTGTCCCCGGCAATCGCCAAGAACCATTCGGTTCAATAGGGCCACCACCATGATCTTCGTTATATTCTCTTGTCTTAACACCCTCAACTCGCTTTTTCATTATATCATAATCATTAGGTTTTTCTGGTGGTTTGGCATTTTTATTCCCTTTAGCCAATGCATATTTATAAGCTCTATTAGCAGCCTCATACTTATCAATTATTGAATTATATTTTTTTTCCTCTTCAGCTCCATAAATGCCCACATATGTAGAACGTTTTTCAAAAGCTTTGACCTCAACATCCCAGGTATTTGCCATTCGTTGTGCGGGACTTTTAATCTGTCCTGCATCAGGTATCCCTGTAAAATCTCCAGGCCACCCGTTATCAATTGAAATACCCGCCCGGCAAGCATAAGTCGTTATTTTAGCATCGAAATCAAATACCGACTCATAGACCTTTTCAATCTCCTTTGGTCCAAACAACCCGTCCTCTACATTCTCCCCTTTATAATGAAAAGTGGCATAATCAATGATGCCATGACTGAAGATCACCATCTCCTTAATAAGTCTTTTCTTTTCTTTTCTCTGATTTAGAAAGTCAATAAGTCCTTGTTTGTTTTTCACATAAATAATACGTCCGCCTAATTTCTTTGTGTAATCATTAATCCTCTCAATATCCTTTTGTGTGTATCCCTGTTGAAATACCACCATAATACGTTGCACAGCATGATCTTGACTTGCCTTAGGGAAAAGCGGCAACTGATGTAATCCAGAATTAATAAAACGGTACTGATTTCCAGGTGATTCTGTAAAGAATTCCTGATTCGTAATTGTTCTCTTAGCTGCTCCCAAGCTAAGTTCATGGGGCGCTGTTCTGGCACCTATCACGGCAATATAATCATAACCACTGATATAAGGTTTTTCAGTGGTTGGATCATTGGTATTCGTAATCAGGCTGATCTTTCTTTCTTCAAGTTCCTTTAATGAACCAAAATTCCCGCCCCTTCTTTCATAACTTTTAGCTAATTTGCCGACCAGTACGGTCACTTCTTCGGGCTGGCGGGTCATGATACGGTCGGTTTCACCTTTTCCATTTGTCTTACCAAACCCTCTGGCGGGGATGGAAATAAATGCATAAGGAACATTACTCACATTAACCTGATTATCAATCGGCAATAATTTGACCTGATGACTGAATTTTTGGTTGCATTTCACGCCCGGATCACCCACTTTTCCCGAACAATTGGGAACGTTAACAGGGTGAGTGACTTTACTTTTTTCCTTCTCAATATTTTTGGATGCTTTGTTTTTCAAATCGGATAAGACTGAAGCGATACTGTTTTTGTCCATAGCGATTATTTTCCTTGATATCTGACTGCAACAAGGCAAGCGGTGGTGGTGTTAATGTTTCGTTCTATGACATTCAGTAAATTAATTAACTTATTCCTCTGCGCTTGGC